>JAUXYG010000117.1 GCA_030694525.1 Legionella sp.
GTTTATTTGAAACACTAAGAGTTGCAAACGCTAACCCCTGTTTCTCTCAATTACATTGGCAACGACTTCATGCTTCAGCCGCACAGCTGGGCATCCCTTTTGATATTACTCCTGATGATTGGCTTGGGCATTTAATTCTACAGATTAAAAGAGACAATCTTTATAATGGAGGAATCAAGGCAATCTTGAGTGGAGGTCAAGCACCACGTGGCTTAGGGGAGAGAGGACTAGTGAGCCAGTTAGTATTTCAGACTTTTAATTATTCATTAGTGTCACATCCACTTCGTTTAATGAGCTCATCGTGGTTAAGAGATCGTGCAAATCCTTTATATCAAATAAAGTCAGTTAATTATCTTGAAGCGATTATGGCACGTCGTCTCGCCCAAACCCAAGGTATGGATGATGTTTTATTTTTTAACCTGGAGCAATGTGCCACTGAAACCACGTGTGCTAATTTATTTCTTATAATGGATAATTCTATAATTACGCCACCTGTTTCAGATGGGTTATTACCTGGAATTACCCGATCACGAATAATCACCATGTGTACCCGAAATAATATCCCTTTTTTGGAGACTTCAGTTTCCAGAAGTATGCTGGAAAAAGCGGACGTTATTTTTACCTGTAATTCCCTGAATGGAATACGTTGCGTTTTGGCAATAGATGATTTGATATTTAGGGTTGAACATCCGTTATTAAACCAACTCAAAGACTTGTTAGATATCAGTTAGAGCTGAGAGACTTTTTTAAACGAACTTTGCTTTTAATGAATGTAACGACACTAAAAAATAAAACAGCCAGCCCGCAAAAAATGAGTGCCAAATTAGAATGGAAATGTCCTGGATTTGATAAAGCCCCCATTCCGGCATAACCACAATAAGTGTAAATAATTTCTGAAGGAATAAGAAAAATCAATGTAATGATAAGATACAATCGAAAAGAAACCCCAGTCACTCCCAAACCATAGTTAACCAGGTTAAAAGGAATAATCGGAAATAATCTTAATAAAGCGATAAAAATCCATCCTTTTTGATCGACCCCAGCAATTAGTTTGTTCAGTTTTTCACCGCGTTTGGTGGAAAACCAATCATAAATTAAATGCCTGGTAATTAAAAAAGCAAGTGCAGCACCACAGGTTGCACCAATTAAATTGATTATCGTCCCCATAATTGGCCCAAAGAGCGCACCACCGGCTAACGTTAATACCATAGTAGGCAGGAGCATAATGGTTGCAAGGCTGTACATTATTACAAATAGCACAGGAGCCATCCATCCCAATTCTTTTATCCAGGCAATGATTTCAACTGAGTGTTTTTGAAACATTAATGCAAAAGTAACAAATGCTGCCAGAGTTAAAAGCAGGAAAATAGTTTTAATGTGATGCTTTAATTTATAAATCATGCCATCACTTTATTACAGGAGGGGATGTGTCGCAAGTGATATACAAAGCCAAGTGAAAATTTGTTCTATTATTGTACAAAATATAAGACTTGTCAATAGTTTCATTTAAAACCGAGTATTCGTTTACCCAATATTAGTACCTCATATCTTCTGGGTTTTTATTGCAATATAAAGTCTGATTGGGTATAAACGTCACGTGTTTTAACATGAGAATTGCTATGCAACGAGTGGACTGGAAAGAGAAACAACTTCATCGCGCCCGACGCTGGATTAAAGCGGTATTAATCCATTGTTTTAGAGTAGAGGTTATTGGTCACTATAAACCTGCACCTAATTCTGTAATTATCGCTAATCGAACATCAGTTATTGATGTTTTGTTGTTGTCTGTATTTTTACCCGAACGCTTAACTGTGGCTTTATCCCCACTGATGGCAAAAAAACTATGGGTAAAAATGCTGATTTTATTTGCTGATGTAATCCCCGTTGATCCTGCGAATGCTTCAACCTCTAAAATTTTAATAAAAGCTATTAGAAAGGGGACACGATGTGTCATCTTTCCTCAAGGGTCTTCGGCATCACAAGAGGACAGTTTAAAAGTTTATGATGGTCCAGGTCTGATTTTACAGAAAGCGGGCGCTGAAGTGATTCCTATCCGAATTGAAGGTGCGGAGCTTAGTATTTTTTCCATTAGTAAGGGGAAACATCGGATTCGTTTATTTCCCAAAATCAGGCTGCATATTTTACCTACTCAATTATTCATCCAGCCAGATAATGCTCCCGTGAATCGTCATTCAGTGAGCATGCGTTTATTTCGCTTAATTAGTGACATGGCTTTTGCGAACAGTTTTCAACCTCAATCTTTATTCACTGCGCTCATTGAGGGGGTTGGAATTGGTGTTAAAAATAAGGCCAAAATTGAAGACAGTAGCAGGAATCCTTTAAATTATCGCCAATTTATCACCCGTTGTTTTATTCTGGGCCGTCAAATTAAAAAACAAACCAGAAAAGGGGAGCATGTAGGCGTCATGATGCCTACGACCATTGCAGGAATGGTGACGTTTTTTGCATTACAGGCATATCGTCGAATACCGGCTATGCTTAATTTTAGCATGGGATTTTATAATGTGCTTTCTGCCTGCGACACCGGTGAAATAAAAAAAATATATACTTCAGAGCAATTTATTGCGACAGCTAAACTTGAAACGCTGGTAGCTGAGCTTAAAGACGCTGGTATTGAAATTCACTATTTGGAAGAATTCAAGGAATCTATCAATTTAGGTCATAAGTTAGCCGGATTAATTAAGGGAATGATCCCCTCAATTTCTTATAAATTAATTGGGGAGAAAGTGGCGCCGGACGACACTGCGCTATTATTATTCACATCAGGCTCTGAGGGAGCGCCCAAAGGAGTGGTGTTGAGTCATGCGAATTTACTGGCAAACTGTTCTCAGATGAAATCGAGAGTTGATTTTAGCTCTGGTGATGTGTTCTTTAATGCGTTACCCATATTTCATTGTTTTGGATTAACCGCAGGCAGTGTTTTGCCCTTAGTTAGTGGGATGAACTGTTTTCTATACCCCTCTCCCTTGCACTATAAAATAATTCCGGGACTGGTATATCAAACCGGCGCTACGATTATGTTCGGTACTGATACCTTTTTAAATGGTTATGCACGCGCAGCAGATCGCCATGACTTTAGTAGTGTGAGATATATTTTTGCCGGGGCCGAAAAGGTAAAGCCAGAGACAATCCGTTTTTGGACGGAGACATTCGGGGTGAAAATTTATGAAGGGTATGGCGCAACTGAGGCTTCACCGGTAATCTCGCTTAACTGTCCTCTGGCTTCAATGCCAGGGAGTGTTGGATTAATATTACCGCTCATGGAGGCACGGATTGAGCCTGTTGATGGGATTGCTTATGGCGGGCGACTTTTTATCCGCGGACCAAATATTATGCGGGGGTATTTAAATGCAGTGAAAGGAGGTAAGTTAGTTGTACCTCATGATGGCTGGCATGATACCGGCGATATAATCACTATGGATGCAGCAGGATTTATAACCATAGTAGGGCGTGCGAAACGCTTCGCCAAGATTGCGGGGGAGATGGTTTCCTTAACTGCTGTAGAGGGTGTGGCCGCTTCACTATGGCCGGAACTATTGACCGCAGCAGTAACCAAAAGATGTCCAAGGAAGGGGGAGCAGATCCTGTTATTTTGTGAGTCTTCAGATGCGGATAAGACCGCGTTCATTAAAAAAATTCAAGAGTATGGTTATTCGGAAATGCTAATTCCACAGACAATTCTTTCAGGAGCAAAAATTCCGGTATTAGCTTCCGGAAAAATTGATTATATGACCCTTGAAAAGCAGGTAACGGAGGAAGCGGTTTTTGCTTAATATGGAGCAAGTTTATTTTTGCTGGAGGCGCGGTAATCTAAATAACTATCGACTCTTCATACAATTAAGAAATCTCTGGATCCCTCGGTCAAGCCGAGGGACGTAGGAATTTGGGCAGTATTGTTACTGAGTAAACAAGTTGTGTTGTACATTTATCATCTATCAAGTTCCCATCCAAACCCCATCCAAAATTCCTAATCTAAACCCAATCTCAAACCTAATCCCGAAACCTAATCCCGAAACCCAATCCCGAAATCAAACCCAAACCCAAACCGCAACCCCCAAAACCCTAAGTCCCTCGACTTGTTCGAGGGATCCAGGAATCTAATCAGCTGTTAGGACCCATTCCCTTACTATAGCTGCTGAACAAGTTTTGGTGTCCCCTCTACCTTCAAATTCTAACTCCAATTCCCAATCTCAACCCCCTACGTCCCTCGACTTGTTCGAGGGATCCAGGAATCTAATCAGCTATTAATATTTTTGAGCACATAAGTACCAGGAGCATCAACAAGCGGCTTTAATGGTAACTGGGAAAATTGCGGCGCAGGTATGGTTTTGCCTGATTGAGTTTTTAACCATTTTAGCCATTCTGGCCACCAGGAGCCTTCTTTTTCCACCGAATTGATGAGCCATTCGTCTGCTGAACTCTGGTTGTTAGAATTCGTTCGGTACCCATACTTTTTAACCAAAGGTGAATTGATAATTCCAGCTATATGCCCCGAACCCCCGAGTACAAACTGTTTTGGGCCTTTCATCAACTGAAACCCTGTATAAGTTGTTTTCCACGGGGCAATGTGGTCTTTTTCAGTCGACAGAAAAAAGGTTGGGATATCGATTTGGGTGACGTCTATAGGTGTGTGGTTCAGGATAATTTTTCCAGGCTTTACCAAATCATTATGCAAATACATCCAACGCAAATATTGAGAATGCATTGTTGCTGGCATATTTGTGGAGTCACCATTCCAATATAAAATATCAAATGGAACCGGGTTTTTACCCTGTAAATAATTTTTAATGAAGAAAGACCATATTAAATCATTTGCTCTTAATGAATTAAAACTGGACGCCATAAATTTCCCTGGCAAATAACCTTTGGAATGCATTTCTTCCTCAAGTTTCTGGATTTGTTGTTCGTCAATAAAAACCGAAATATCACCAGGATCAGTAAAATCTATCATCGAGGCCAAAAAGGTTGCGCTTCGAATGGATTTGTCTTTATGATGCTTGTCATATGCCAGAAGTATTGATAATAAAGTACCACCAATACAAAATCCCATTGCATTGACCTGCTTTACTTTTAGTTGTTTTTTAATCGCAGTAACTGCAGCTTTAGGACCATCTTGCATATAATCGAATAAACTTTTTTTCGCATATTGCTCATCCGGATTTACCCACGATATAACAAAGACCGTGATTCCATGCCGAACCATATAGTTGATAAGAGAGTTGTTGGTACTTAAATCCAGAATATAGTATTTATTTATCCACGGCGGAATCATTAATAAAGGTACGGATTTAACGGTATCCGTTTGGGCAGTGTATTGAATCAGTTCCATCATTTCATTACGAAAAACTACTTTTCCGGGAGTGGTTGCTATATTTTCGCCCACTTTAAATGCCTTGGTATCGGTCATTTTTATCATGAGATTGGAAGAACCCCCTTCCAAATCAGAAAGAAGATTATGTAATCCCCGGAGAAGATTTTTACCGCTGCTTTGCAACGTTTCAGTCATAATCTGAGGGTTAGTATGAACGAAATTTGCTGGAGATAAGGCATCAAGATATTGCCGGGTAAAAAACTGCAGTCTGCGCGCAGCACTTTTGTCAGCATAATCCATTTTTTCTAACAGTGAATTCATGTGTTCGCTGGCTAAAACATAGTGTTGACTTAGTAAATTAAAAAACGGGTTATTCAACCAGTCTTCACTGCTAAAACGCTTATCTTCTATGGGAACGGGCGTTCCTTGTAACCAGTGAGTGAATTGAATTTGAGCCAAATTGATCGCATTCTCCCAATAAGCGACATGCATTTCCCATACTATTTCCGGATTATTCAAAATAGTAGTCATTAAATGTTGAAAATGTTCCGTTAACTCAATGTATTTTTTTACTGAATCAATCATTTGATTCGGTTTTTGTTTTAGATCAGCGATTACTTGCAAGCTCTTCTGAGCAACTGTATGCATGAGTTCACTGAGCTCTTCGTCATGGGTCATCCTGTCTCCTGAAGGCTATGAATCTATTCTCTATTCTTATGTGTTTGGGTCAATAGTGCAAGTCAATAATAGACTATAAAGGATATTTCGTTTGCATATTTCCTTAACAATAAGGTAAAATTTGGTTTTTCTCGTATATAGAACCGAATTAGTACTATATTTATACTATAGACCTGATTCTGATTATTATCTAAACGAGACATGAAGTCCGATATCCTTTTCTTAAATTAAGACTTCTTTGGTGCTAGATTATTCATTGTGGGGGTGGTATGCTGCGCATCAGCAAATTGGCCGATTATGGAACAGTTGTGATGGTATATCTTGCAAAGAATCCGCAAGAACTTTGCAATGCACGCGATATTGCCTTGCATACCCATCTGGCAGTACCCACCGTAAGTAAAATTTTAAAACGTTTAACAGGGGCGGGCCTTCTTGGTTCGGTACGCGGAGTAACTGGAGGATACAGATTACAAAGGCCCGCCAGTGAAATATCAGTTTCCCAAATAATATTTGCTTTTGAAGAACATCGAGGTTTAACAGAATGCAGTTTACAGCCTAATGAATGTTCTTTACAGGAAGTATGCAGTATTCAGGGTAATTGGCGATTAATAAGTCATGCAATTGAAACAGCACTGGATAGTGTGAGTTTGGCTGCATTGGCAAAACCAACTCTTTTAACAAAGGATGTGAAGCGAGTTCGGGATTTAGCAACTGGAGCAAATCGTGGCTAAAAGCAGTGAGCACATCAATTCTCTGCTCGATAGAGAATACCAGCACGGGTTCATAACCGATATTGAAGTGGAAACTTTTCCACCTGGTTTGGATGAGGACGTAATTCGTCGTTTGTCAGCCATTAAAGGGGAGCCTGAGTTTTTGCTAGAATGGCGTTTAAAGGCATTCAGGCATTGGCTCACTATGCCTCATCCTGAATGGTCCAGTGTCCATTATCCTCCAGTGGATTATCAGTCGATTTCTTATTATTCCGCCCCTAAAAATAAAAGTGATGCACCTAAAAGCCTGGATGAAGTAGATCCGGAATTGCTCAGAACTTATGAAAAATTGGGTATTCCTTTAAGGGAGCAGGAATTACTGGCAGGAGTCGCGGTTGACGCAGTCTTTGATAGCGTCTCGGTAGCGACCACATTTAAAGCAAAATTAAAAGAAAAAGGCGTTATTTTTTGTCCTTTTTCAGAAGCTGTTCACGAATATCCTGAGCTATTAATGCAATACTTAGGTTCTGTTGTGCCTTATCGTGATAACTTCTATGCCGCATTAAATTCTGCAGTTTTTAGCGATGGTTCGTTTGTTTATATTCCCAAGGGTGTTCGCTGCCCTATGGAACTGTCGACCTATTTTCGTATTAACGCAGCCTCAACAGGACAGTTTGAGCGTACTTTAATTGTTGCAGACGCTGACAGTTATGTGTCCTACCTGGAGGGCTGCACCGCACCCATGCGTGATGAGAATCAATTACACGCTGCAGTGGTCGAGCTTGTAGCGCTTGAGGGAGCACAAATTAAATACTCTACCGTCCAGAACTGGTATCCTGGGGATAAAGATGGAAAAGGTGGTATCTATAATTTCGTCACCAAACGTGGCGCCTGTCGTGGCAAGCGTTCTAAAATTTCCTGGACTCAAATTGAAACGGGTTCCGCAATTACCTGGAAATATCCAAGCGTTGTATTACAGGGGGACGATTCAGTTGGAGAATTTTATTCAGTCGCTTTAACTAATAATTGCCAACAGGCTGATACCGGAACCAAAATGATTCATATTGGTAAAAATACTCGCTCCACTATTATTTCCAAGGGAATCAGTGCGGGTCATGCGCACAATGCTTATCGCGGATTAGTGCGTATTGCCCCAACAGCAACTAACGCACGTAATTACACTCAATGTGATTCCATGTTAATGGGTAGTCATTGTTCTGCTCATACTTTTCCTTATATTGAAGTTAAAAATCCTACAGCGCAAGTCGAACATGAAGCGACTACCTCCAAAATTAGCGAGGAGCAATTATTTTATTGCCAGCAGCGCGGTATTGATACGGAAGATGCGGTATCCATGATTGTTAATGGCTTTTGTAAACAGGTGTTAAAAGAATTACCCATGGAATTTGCGGTGGAAGCAACAAAATTGTTAGGAATAAGCTTAGAAGGGGCAGTAGGATAATATGTTAAATATAAACGAGTTACATGTTGCTATTAATGCACAAAATATCTTAAAAGGTATTAATCTTAAGGTTAATGCTGGTGAAGTTCATGCAATCATGGGCCCAAATGGCTCCGGTAAAAGTACGCTTTCTAAAGTATTGGCAGGCCATCCGTCTTATCAGGTCACCAGTGGACATGTCGATTATTTAGGTCATGATTTATTGCCGCTTGCTCCCGAAGAAAGAGCGCGTGCCGGTATTTTTATGTCGTTTCAATACCCATTGGAAATACCCGGCGTTACCAATATTAATTTTCTGAAAGCGTCAGTTAATGCCGTGCGTAAAGGTCAGGGCAGAAATACTTTGGACGCGATTGAATTTTTAAGTTTTATCCGGGAAAAATGCCAATTACTGGATATGGATGAAAGTTTTCTTTATCGCAGTATTAATGAGGGTTTTTCTGGCGGTGAGAAGAAGCGAAATGAAATTTTGCAAATGGCTGCCTTGGAACCCAAACTGGCCATTCTTGATGAAACCGATTCCGGTTTGGATATTGATGCATTAAGAGTCATTTCTCAGGGAGTGAATGCCATGCGATCGCCCGAGCGGTCTATTATACTGGTCACTCATTATCAAAGACTTCTTGATTATATTGAGCCCGATTTTATTCATGTCCTGGTTAATGGTCGTATCATCAAGTCAGGCGATAAATCATTAGCGTTGGAACTTGAGGAAAAAGGGTACAGCTGGCTTGAGGAAACGGAGCAGTGATGAACGAGATTCTGGATTTTTATGTACAGCAGGCTAAAGCGGGACTATCTAAAGTTTCCTGGCTTGCGGACATGCAGACTAAAGCATTAAAAGAGCTTAGCCATCATGGCTTTCCTACGCGCCATAATGAAGAGTGGAAATATACTGCGGTTGATGCCCTTCTAAAACATCCGTTTACGCCTCCGCAACAAGTAGTTATTGATCCTGTGAATCTCGCGAAAATACCGGTAATAAACCAGTTATTCATTCAGAATGGCTTGATTGAAGGCTATGAAGAGCTGATGCATCGATTACCTAAAGGGGTGCTCGTACTTCCTCTTGCAAGGGCGTTGGTAGAACATGCTGAGCTTATTCAGCCTTTTCTTGGCAAAATTTTAAAACAGGAGCATGGTTTTCATGCCTTAAATACGGCCATGATGCAGTGCGGAATCGTAATTTACATCCCTGCAGGGGTGCGAATGGAGCAGCCTATTGGTTTAGTTCACGCACAAAATCAAAAAGATCAGGCGCTACATTTAAGACACTTGATAATTGCAGAGGCTGGAAGTGAAATAACCTTGGTTGAACAGTACTCTGGAACAGAAGACAGCATTTATTTTACCAATACAGTGACCGAATTATTTCTCGGCGCTGCGGCTCAGATCACTCATTATAAAATTCAAAATGAAAGTAAAGCCGCTTATCATTTAGGGCATCTCTCGGTACAACAATCAGCTGGAAGTCGGTTTGCCAGTCATTCGTTAAGTTTGGGTGGAAAGCTAGTTCGCAGCGACATTACTATTAATTTAAAAGAACCTCATGCACATTGCTTGATGAATGCTATATATGCACCAGCCGAAGGGCAGCATGTTGATCACCATACTACAGTAAACCACCTGGTTCCGGATTGTACGAGTGAGCAGGATTATAAAGGTATTTTAAGGGGGCGATCCCGAGCTGTATTTAATGGTAAAGTTATTGTTGCTAAAGATGCGCAGCATACCAATGCGCAACAGCAAAATAAGAATTTGCTTCTATCGGCGAATGCTGAGATTGATACCAAGCCCCAATTGGAAATTTTTGCTGATGATGTCATTTGTTCCCATGGCGCAACAGTAGGCCAGCTTGATGAAGAAGCTTTGTTTTATCTGGCAACACGAGGAATTGACAGGCTTGAGGCATCCCATTATTTAATCCATGCTTTTGCACAAGATAATTTGGATCTTATTCCTCATCGTGACCTGGCAGACTGGATGGGTAATCTATTAACACAACAGTTAGGGTAGCAATAAATGAATAATCATGCGCCATTAGTAGCAACACTTGATCTTCATGAGATCAGAGGCCATTTTCCAATATTAAATCAAAAAATTAATGATTATGATTTAATTTATTTTGATAATGCTGCTACGACTCAAAAACCTCAATCGGTTATTGATGCAATGACGCATTATTACGAACATGATAATTCTAATGTTCATCGAGGCGTTCACACACTAAGTGTCCGTGCCACCGAGCTTTATGAAGCCGCTCGCGCCAAAGTGAAACGATTTATCAATGCTCAATCTACTAAAGAATGCATTTTTGTCCGCGGAACCACTGAGGCGATTAATCTGGTTGCTCAAAGTTATGTAGCGCCAATGCTCTCTCCAGATGATGAGATATTAATTACCTATATGGAACATCACGCGAATATTGTTCCCTGGCAAATGGTATGCAGTAAAACGGGTGCCCAATTAAAAGTGGCTCCTATATCTGTCAGCGGTGAAATTCTTCTTGAAGAGTTTGCTAAAAAACTGAATAAAAATACCCGATTTGTGGCTATCAGTTATGTTTCAAATGCTCTTGGAACAATTAATCCAGTTAAAAAGATGATTGAAATGGCTCATGATCATGGTGCTAAAGTACTACTGGATGGTGCTCAGGCTACCGCACATTTGCCCATAGATGTTCAGGAGCTTGGATGTGATTTTTATGCTTTTTCGGGTCATAAAATGTATGGTCCTACAGGCATCGGCGTACTATGGGGACGAGAAGAGTTATTAGATGGCATGATTCCCTATCAAGGTGGTGGGGAAATGATAAATTATGTAACTTTTGCCGCCACCGAATATGCCTCGTTGCCGCAAAAATTTGAAGCCGGCACACCCAACATAGCCGGAGCAATTGGTTTAGGTGCTGCTATAGATTATTTAGGTTCTCTGGATATGAGCCTGATTGCAGATTACGAATTAAATTTATTAAATTATGCCACAACTGCGGTTGAGTCGATTAAAGGATTTAACATTATTGGTACTGCGAAACATAAAGTTCCGGTTATTTCTTTTGTCCATGGCAAAATTCATGCTCATGATATCGGGACAATTTTAGATAGTGAAGGTATTGCCATTCGCAGTGGACATCATTGTGCCATGCCCCTAATGGACTTTTACGGAGTGGCTGCTACATCACGTATGTCTTTATCCTTTTACAATACAAAACAGGAAATCGATCGCTGCGTTGCAGCGCTTCAAAAAGTGAAAGAGGTGTTCGCATGAGTATGGAATTGCGGGAGCTTTATCAGGAAATTATCATTGATCACAATCGGAATCCGCGCAACCATCACGCGATGGATGACGCAACAACTCAGGCTAATGGCTTTAACCCTTTATGTGGTGATAAATTAACCGTTTTCGCCAAATTAGACGATGGCTTTATAACGGATTTAAGTTTTGTCGGTTGCGGTTGTGCCATCTCCCAGGCATCAGCATCATTAATGACCGATGCTTTAAAAGGTAAAACCATTGAAGAGGCGCATGAATTATTTCATCGCTTTCACCACATGCTGACGCTTGATGAAGAAAGTCAGATAAGTTCAATGGATAAATTGACTGTTTTAGCTGGAGTAAAGGCCTTTCCCGCTCGGGTTAAGTGTGCCACATTACCCTGGCATACACTGGAAGCTGCCTTAAATAAAGACACGACCATTGTTAAAACAGAATAAGGTACAGTACATCACCTGTATCTGGCTCTCCTGAAACTGGTGGATATTATGTTCGGGTTTAAGAAAAAACAGGATAAAGAATCAGTGAAAGATGCAATAATTTTGGCTTTAAAGGGTGTTTTTGACCCCGAAATTCCGGTTAATATTTATGATTTGGGTTTGATTTATGATGTGGCTATAGATGATGATCATCATGTAGCTATTCAAATGACATTAACCACTCCAGGTTGTCCTGTAGCTCAGACCTTTCCTGGCACTGTAGAGCAAGCAGTAAATCAGGTTGAAGGTGTTAAGGATTGTACGGTTGAGCTGGTTTGGGAGCCGCCATGGAGTCAGGAACGAATGACTGAGGCTGCGCGACTTGA
>JAUXYG010000121.1 GCA_030694525.1 Legionella sp.
ATTTATTCAATACAGCTTTAACATTGATCCCCGGTGGTGTTAATTCTCCCGTGCGCGCATTTAAAGGAGTAGGTGGTGATCCTGTATTTTTTAAACAAGGAGCAGGAGCTTATTTAATAGACGTAGACGATAAAAAATACATTGATTATGTAGGATCATGGGGGCCCTTAATTTTGGGACATTGCCATCCTGCCGTGATAGATGCAGTAACTTCAGTTCTTCACAGTGGAATGAGTTTTGGGGCGCCCACTCAACTGGAAATTCAGTTGGCTGCCAAAGTGATCTCTTTAATGCCCTCGATTGAAAAAATAAGGATGGTTAATTCAGGTACTGAAGCAACGATGACCGCCATCCGATTGGCACGTGGATATACTAACAAGAACAAACTGATTAAATTTAATGGCTGTTATCATGGTCACAGTGATGGACTTTTGGTAAAAGCGGGCTCAGGTTTACTGACTCTTGGAATTCCGTCTACACCAGGAATTCCCAAAAGTATCACTGAGCATACATTGACTGCTGATTTTAATAACTTAGAGCAAGTGACTCAACTTTTTGAAAAATATCCAAACGATATTGCTACGGTTATTGTTGAACCTATTGCCGGAAATATGGGTTTTGTATTACCAAAGCAAGAGTTTTTAAAAGGTTTACGCGATTTATGCGATAAATATCAGGCAGTTTTAATTTTTGATGAGGTAATGACTGGTTTTCGAGTGGGTTTAGGAGGAGCCCAGGGTCTATTTGATATAAAGCCTGATATTACTACTTTAGGTAAAGTTATTGGTGGAGGGATGCCTGTTGGAGCATTAGGGGGTAAAGCAGAGATCATGTCCTTTTTAGCACCTGAAGGTCCCGTCTATCAGGCAGGCACTCTATCCGGTAATCCATTAGCTATGGCAGCGGGGCTTGCAACACTTACTCAAATCGAAAAACCTGATTTTTTTGTGAGCTTGAGTAAGATAACCAATTCATTAATTCAATCATTACTTAGTGTTGCCAACGCCATAGGTGTACCGATGATCGCCTCATCCGCAGGAGGAATGTTTGGATTTAATTTCACCAATAAAGCTCAGGTTTATGATTATGCGGATGTGGCGCAGTCTGATGAGGCTTATTTTAAAAAGTTTTATCACGGCATGTTAGAAGAGGGCATTTATCTCGCTCCATCAATGTTTGAAGCAGGCTTTGTATCTTATGCTCATGGATCCGTTGAAATTGCAAAAACCCAAGAGGCTGCTGAGAAGGTAATGGCCTCATTGAAAGGGTGATTTCATTTTAATGTCATTGATTCTTAAATGGTTTTAATGGGATTTTTCCAATTTAAAATTAACTAAAACACTAGACACTGGTTTTTCTCCATGTCATATTCCAGAGACTTAACTTGCAATGGAAAGCGGATTATGGCGGTTATGGATATCCTGTTTAGAGTGAAAAAATCGATGCCAGAAGGAATAATGCCCCTCTTTTTTATTCAGATTTTTTCAACATTAAGTTTTAGCGTTCTGTATTCAACTCTCGTACTATATATGAAGGGAAGTCTCGGGCTTCCGGTTACTATGGCAAACAGTATTATGGGTATTTTTATTGCCTTTAACTTTGCCCTTCATCTTCTGGGTGGTTTTTGGGGTGGTCGGTTGCTTTCAAATCCAGCACTATTTTGTATGGGTATGCTCGCGCAAGTCATTGGATGTATTTTATTATCCGTTAACAGTCTTACTTTTTTATATTATGGTCTGGCTGTATTTTTAACTGGTTCCGGCTTAAATGTTACCTGTTTGAATTGCATGCTAACGCAACGATTTGCACCTCAGGATAATCGGCGCGAAACTGCATTTCTCTGGAATTACGCCGGGATGAATATTGGATTTTTTATCGGGTTTACTCTGAGTGGTGTTTTTCAAATCAGCCAAAATTATCAGCGATTATTCCTCTTGAGTAGTCTTGGTAATTTAATTGCCTTACTTATTTGTCTTTATTCCTGGCAACAGCTAAAGGACAATAATACTCTATTTTCTCAAAAAAATCGGTTACAAAAAAGAAATGCCCGAATTACAGGTATCGGCTGTATTGTCCTATTGCCTTTTGTGTTATGCCCCATGCTGCAATACTCAGCCTGGGCAAATAGAATGGTATTAATTGTTGGAATAATCATGCTGGGACTTATTCTTGTTATGGCCCAAAAACAAAGGTCAATTGTTGCAAGAAACAAAATTAAAGCTTTTGCTGCCTTCATTATAGTTGGAACAGTGTTTTGGATGCTTTATCAAATTGGACCTATGGGACTTACAGTATTTGTGGATCATAACGTTCAAAGAAATTATGCCGGAATGATTATCCCTCCTCAATGGTTTCAGAATATTAATACGATAAGCGTTGTTTTAGGAGGACCATTACTTGCATTTTTATTTAAAAAAATGCGTTCAAACGGCCATCAAATTAACATCCCCACTCAATTTGCTACCGCACTAATGCTTATAGGTTGTGCTTTTGTCATATTGCCGATTGGAATTAAATATGCTAGTTCAACTGGAATGGTTAATCCAGGATGGATTGTAGCAAGTTATGTACTGCAAAGTGCTGGGGAGCTTCTTATTTCCCCTATAGGTTATGCTATGATAGGTTTTTTGGCGCCCCCGTCCTTGCAAGGGCTTATGATGGGAATGTGGATGCTTAGTAATGGTGTGGGTGCTACTCTTTCAGGATACTCTTCTAATATGATGATCCATGGGGAAAACAACGTATCTCCGCTTTTAACCAATATTGGGTATAGCCAGGTATTTTTGATTTTGGGGTTATTTGCCATTGCATCAGCCATTGCCTTATTTTTATTCATACCAAAATTAAAAAATCTGATACAGGAAAATAAATGTGTGTCAGATGACTCTGATTCCGAGTTGTTAGCCAGTAAACGAGTAGTTGTGTGAGTGATCCATTTATACCTCTGGTTTTTGCAGATCTGGATTGGCTAAATGGAGTTCCGTACAGTATTAAATATAAAAGTGCCTATTTTTATAATGAAAGTATTAATTTTCCTCATGCAGTATTTATTGATGGTAATAATCTCATCAGACGCTGGCAATCTTTGCCCGCTACTCATTCTTTTTTTAATATTGCCGAAACAGGATTCGGTACGGGCTTAAATTTTCTTCTTACCTGGTATCTATGGGAGCAATATGCTCCTGAAGGTGCTCAGTTACATTTTATTTCTTGCGAAAAACATCCATTTACCAAAAGTGATTTAATTAAAAGTCTGGGTATGTGGCCTACTTTCAATAAACAGGCGAACCAATTAATTGATAAATACCCTGTTTTAACTCCTGGAAACCATCAGCTTTCATTTGCAAATGGAACAATTAAACTGACTCTAATGTTGGGGGATGCATTTGAATGTTTTGAGCAGTTGTTAGTATGTGGTGATGCGCAACAAGAATCATCATTAAGAGTATCTTTTATAGATGCGTGGTATTTGGACGGGTTTTCTCCACAGAAAAATAAAAGCATGTGGACTCCACAATTAATTCGGGCTATAGCCATGCTATCCCACCCAAATACTACGCTTGCGGCCGCGACAGCCGATATTAGAGTAAATTCTTTATTATCGGAAAGCGGATTTACTGTGAGTAACCCTGTGGATTTGTCACTGCCACATCCAATTACCTTAGCTTCTTTTACCAAAGTTCATCCTTTTAGATTTAGAACAAGATCAACACCTTGGTCATTAGGAAAGCCACATCGACTAAAGAATAAATCTGCTTTGATAATTGGAGCGGGTTTGGCGGGATGCTACTGTGCTTTTGCTCTCGCTAAGAGAGGATGGAGTGTTCAATTAATTGATGAGTTGGATGGACCTGGTAAAGGCGGTTCAGCAAATAAGCAATCCGTAATATTTCCCAAACTGTCCGCTTATAAATCTCCTTTAACCCAACTGATGATTTCAGCCTTTTTGCATAGCCATCAACGATACAAAGAATTGATAAATCCTGAAATGGGCGAGTTATATGGTTCTTTATTACTGGCATACAATGATAAGGAAATTAAAGCACAACACAGCTTGTCTCAATGGCTTGATATTTATCCCGAATTAGGTCAATTGGTTGATTGTGCGAAGGCCTCTGAACTTGCGGGTATAGAATTAAATAAAACAGGTTTATATATTCCTCTATCAGGTTGGATTAATGCTCCAGCTTTATGCCATCGGTTGATTGAGTCAGAGCTTATAGAACTCATTACAGGGTGTTCAGTACAGTCTCTGAATTATAAAGATGGAGAATGGAGCATCAAGGGGATGAAGGCACCTGTTTTGATTCTTGCTAATGGAGCTAAAATATCTTCATTTACCGAGACACGACATTTACCAATTAAATCAATTCGTGGCCAAATGACGGCAATTGCCAGTAGGCCAGCAAGTGAGAAATTAAAAATACCACTAAGTGCTGAAGGTCATATTTTACCTCGAACAGAGGACAGACACTGGTTGGGTGCTACTTATGAATTAGGTTATTTAACCCCACATGCTTCAGACACCAATGATTTGGTTAATCTGGCAAAGCTTTCCGCAATTGACTCAAATGTTTTTGCTTCACCATTAGTTACTGACCATTGGTCAGGAATAAGAGCATCAACGCCTGATTATTTACCTTTAGTTGGGCCTATGCCTATCGCTCATGAATTTTACCAGTGTTATGCTGGTTTAGCCTCAAATTCCAAACGATGGATAGATAAATCAGGTCCATATTACCAGGGATTATATGGTTGTGCTGGCTTTGGCTCGCGAGGATTGACCACCATTCCTTTTGTCGGTGATTTTTTAGCTTCAATGATAAATAATGAATTCAACAGCACTCCACGAAATCTGGTTCAGGCTTTATCTCCTGCCCGTTTTTTACGCAAGGATATAATTCGGGGTATAAAGCGATGATCTACCTGGATCATTTGGTTGGTAATTGCACAAATTTCAGGTATTTACTCTACTGACTTAACTTGACCTTTTGTTATAAGGTATAATCTTTTTTTTTTCGGAGCGTGCAGTGGATAATATTGATATTTTTCAGATTGATGCATTCACCGATAAAGTATTTCACGGTAATCCTGCAGCTGTCTGTCTGCTTACAGAATGGTTTAATGATGAATTAATGCTTGCAATTGCCGCGGAAAATAATTTATCGGAGACGGCTTTTGTGATGGAGGATGATCGAGGCTTTCATATTCGCTGGTTTACTCCCAATAGAGAAATCAGTTTATGTGGTCATGCTACCTTAGCTGCAGGTTTTGTATTATTTGAGCTTGAGCGTTGTATTGGTGACGTCGTTAGCTTTCATAGCCTCAGTGGCGTACTTTCTGTTCATAGAAAAAAGGATAAATTCACTCTGGATTTTCCAAGGCTTAGCTATCAAAAGGCGGAAGCTGCTGAGCAAATCACTGCACTATTAGATCAGCCAGTACTTGAAGTCTATAATAGTGAACTGGATTATCTGGTTTTACTCGCTAATGAGGCTGCTGTAGCGAATGCTCACATTGATTTAAAGAATTTGCTGACAATGCCTAAAAGAGGATTAATTATTACCGCAGGTTCTGCTGATGCAGATTTTTATTCACGTTGTTTTTATCCAAAACATGATATTCCGGAGGATCCGGTTACAGGATCTGCTCATTGTGTGTTGGCTCCTTTCTGGGCAGATAAATTAAATAAAAACTATTTACACGCGATTCAAGGCTCTCAAAGAAAAGGGGAGGTATTTTGTGAATTGAATGACTCTCGAGTATTGATTTCAGGTTATTGCCGTTGGTTTATGAAAGGTTACCTTGTCATATAATAAATTGATTGAGATGACTTGAGCCTTGGCGCATAATAAAAAGAATTTAGGGATAAAGGACATATTACAATGGCCAAATCGATAGGCAGGATGTTTCGTGATGCAGTGGTTCAGAATAGGCCGTTACAGGTTCTTGGAACAATAAATGCCTACTCAGCATTACTTGCTGAATCAGCTGGCGCTCAATCAATTTATTTGTCTGGAGCCGGCGTTGCTAATGCTTCATATGGATTGCCCGACCTGGGAATGACCAGTTTGCCCGAGGTGTTGGAGGATGTGCGTCGCATCACTAATACCTGTGCACTTCCTTTACTTGTTGATATAGATACGGGTTGGGGACACGCGTTTAATATAGCTCGATCCATAAAACTCATGGAACGAGCTGGTGTCGCCGCTGTTCATATAGAGGACCAGGTCCTTGCCAAACGATGTGGTCATCGTCCTAACAAAGCCATAGTTTCGTTAAAAGAAATGGGTGACCGAATCAAAGCGGCAGTAGATGCAAGAGTTGATTCTGATTTTGTTATTATGGCCCGGACAGATGCCTACGCTGTGGAAGGAATGGAATCTGCGATAGAGCGAGCTTCTTTATGTATCGAATTGGGAGCTGATATGATTTTCCCGGAAGCGATGACAACTCTTGATGAATACAAACAATTTACGAAATGCATTAATGTTCCAGTTCTGGCTAATATAACCGAATTTGGCAAAACCCCATTATTTACCCGAGAACAGCTTAAAGAAGCCGGAGTGGCATTAGTTCTATATCCATTAAGTGCGTTCAGAGCTATGGCAAAAGCAGCATTAAATACATATAAGACGATTATACAGGAAGGAACGCAACAGTCGTTAATCAACGAGATGCAAACGCGTAATGATTTATATAATATTTTAGGTTATCACAATTATGAACTCAAACTAGACCAACTTATGGAGGAAGACAATGGGTAGCAGTAAAAGTGGAGGTTTAGCCGGTGTTGTTGCAGGAGAATCAGCAATTGCTACCGTTGGGCTAGCAGGTAAAGGATTAAATTACAGAGGTTATTCTATTGAGGATTTAGCAGCCAATGCTTCATTTGAGGAAGTAGCTTATCTACTTCACTATGGTGTATTACCCACTCGAAAAGAACTGGATAAATATACGGATAAATTAATTAGTCTAAGAGCATTGCCTGAACAATTAAAAACTATATTAAAACTCATACCTAAAGACGCCAATCCAATGGATGTATTAAGGACGGGATGTTCATTTTTAGGCACTATTGAGCCTGAAAATAATTTTTCGCAGCAATATGAAATTGCTGATCGCCTTCTTGCGCTCTTTCCCGGTATGATGTGTTACTGGTATGCGTACCATTTCCTCAATAAAGAAATATCTGGCATGAGTGACGAGCGGACAACGGGTGGACACTTTCTGACTTTGTTACATGGAAAAAAACCTTCCGAACTGGAAACACAAATGATGAATGTATCGCTTATTTTATACGCGGAACATGAGTTTAATGCGTCAACTTTCGCTGCGCGTGTCACTGCAGGCACTCTTTCTGATTTCTATTCCGCAATAACTACTGCTATCGGCACTTTGCGAGGTCCTTTACATGGTGGTGCTAATGAGCAGGCTATGGAATTAATTCAACGTTTCAAAACGCCTGATCAAGCGGAAAATGAATTAATGCAGATGTTGGGGAATAAAGCTAAAATTATGGGATTTGGTCATAGAGTTTATACTACTAACGATCCTCGTTCAGATATTATAAAAGAATGGTCATTTCGTTTAGGAGAAGCAAAAGGAGATCTACTCCTTTATCATGTGTCAGAGCGAATCGAAGAAGTCATGTGGCGGGAAAAGAAATTGTTTCCTAATCTTGATTTCTACAGTGCTTCTGCTTATCACTATTCTAATATTCCTACGTTTTTATTCACACCAGTATTTGTGATGTCTCGAATTACAGGTTGGTCAGCTCATATTATTGAGCAACGCGCAGATAATAAGTTAATCAGACCTCTATCTGATTACACTGGCCCAGAACCCAGAGCATTCCCAGCCATTGAAACAAGAGGTTAATATGCATAGTTATGTTGAAGATAATGTTAAACCTGATTTTGATCAGGTAATAATAGATATAGCCGATTATATTTTAAATAAAAAAATTGATAGCATCTTAGCATATGAAACTGCGCGTTTATGTCTAATGGATACCTTGGGCTGTGGTATGTTGGCTTTAAATTTTCAGCAATGCACCAAATTGATGGGGCCTGTTGTTCCTGGAGCCACACTTTCTGGTGGCGCAAGAGTACCAGGAACCAACTACGAACTGGATCCAGTTCAGGCTGCTTTTAACATTGGAACCATGATTCGCTGGCTTGATTTCAATGACACATGGCTTGCTGCAGAATGGGGGCACCCTTCAGATAATTTGGGAGCAATATTGGCAGTAGCAGACTACATATGTCGCGAAAACTGCCGTAATGGACTCCCTCCTGTTTTAATGCAAGATGTTTTAACCGCAATGATTAAAGCCCATGAAATTCAGGGTTGTCTCGCCTTGGAAAATAGTTTTAATCGAGTGGGTCTTGATCACGTATTTCTGGTTAAGGTCGCCAGTGCAGCAGTTGCGGCCTTATTATTAGGTGCTGACAGAGATATGTTATTAAGAACTTTGTCGCAAGTTTTTGTTGATGGCCAGAGTTTAAGAACTTATCGACATGCACCTAATGCCGGCTCAAGAAAGTCGTGGGCTGCAGGTGATGCAACGGCACGCGCAGTGCGACTGGCATTGTTAGCTAATGCCGGAGAGATGGGATATCCCAGTGCATTAACAGCTCCTGTTTGGGGTTTTTATGATGTTTTATTTGATAAAAAACCTTTTAAATTCCAGCGTCCATATGGCAGTTATGTTATGGAAAATATACTGTTTAAGCTCTCTTACCCTGCAGAATTTCATGCACAAACTGCTGTTGAGTGTGCTGTAACGTTACACCCGATGATTAAAAACAGATTTGAAGACATTGCTCGTATTGAATTGGTTACTCATGAGTCTGCCATACGAATTATTAGCAAGCAGGGAGCATTACATAATCCTGCAGATAGAGATCATTGTTTGCAATATATGGTCGCTATAGGTTTGTTGTTTGGTGATTTAAAAGCGGAACATTATGAACATGAGGTCGCTGCTGATCCCAGAATTGATATGCTTCGTGAAAAGATGCAGGTAACTGAAAATAAACAATTTTCACGTGATTATCATGATCCGGAAAAACGTTCTATAGCGAATAGCATAAAAGTTATTTTTAATGACGGCACTGAAACTGATTTAATCACCGTTGAATATCCTATCGGTCACAAACGTCGACGTGAAGAGGGGATCCCGGTGCTTATTTCCAAATTCAGATCCAATTTTTTGACCCGGTTCACGTCACAAAAAGTAGAAGACATCATGCAGAAAATGAATGATACAGATAGTCTTGCTGCGATGAAAGTTGATGATTTTATGAATTTATGGGTTGTCGCTTAAAAACCAAATACTCGCTTTAAATAATTAGAGCGAGTATTTAATCCTGTTTCACTGGATTTTATGTTACTAAAAAATCTATCCCTGATAAAACGAGACGCCACATTAAATTTTTCGTTGCAAGCCGGAGGAGGCAAGTACTTTCGTCGCAATTTCTTCTATCGAGAATTTAGTAGAGTTTAGGTATGGAATTTTCTCTTTTTGATACATAGCTTCTACCTCGGTAACTTCGAGGCGACACTGTTCTAACGATGCATATTGACTGTTTGGTCTTCGCTCGGATCTGATTTGTTGTAGTCTATGGGTATCGATTGTTAAACCAAAAAGTTTGTTTTTAAAAGGGCGAAGGACCTCAGGTAAATGAAAACCGGCTAAGTCTTCATCAGTGAAGGGATAGTTAGCCGCCAGAATTCCATATTGTAATGCCATATATAAACAGCTAGGTGTTTTTCCGCAGCGTGATACACCGATTAAAATTATATCCGCTTTGTCATAGCCGCGTGTTTTGACTCCATCGTCATGGGAAAGGGCATATTCAACCGCCTCTATTCTATGAGAATAGGATTTATCGTTAGCAACCCCATGGGTGCGTCCAACTGTATAAGAAGATTTTTCATTTAACTCTTTTTCTAATGGACCGATAAAGGTGCTGAATAAATCAAAGGTACATGCATTCGCTTTTTGTACTGCTTTTCTTATTTCAGGATTAACCAGCGTCATGAATACTAAAGGTTTTATTCCGTTCTCATCGTTGACACGATTAATTCGTTCTACAACATGTTCGGCCTTTTCAATAGAGTCAATATAGGGCAGGGTATATTTTTCAAAGGCAATATTTTCAAATTGCGTGATTAAACTGTTACCGAGAGTTTCGGCAGTAATTCCGGTACCATCGGAAAGCATAAATACATATCGTTTCATTATAATAAGCCCAAAGTTGGTATGTTACATATATGAAGATACTAAATGATTTATGAATTTTTTTCAGCAAGTATACTTATATAAAGCTATCTGTTATCTTAAAAATAATATATATAATGCAATGAGTTGGAAGGGAGTCTATGGAACAAGATCGTTTTGCAAGTAATGGTACCCTCTACATTATCGGTATTTTTTGTCTAGTAGTTTCACTTAGTCTGTTTTTCTTTAGTATGTATATTGCACCGTATTTAATATGGGATCTTAAATATGATATTCCTGAGTTTATTTTGCAGAATATAGAATATTTTCAAGAGCAATATGAAATCACCGAGAACGCGAGCAGATTTCTGGTGGGTTTAATGTATTTTATCCCCGCTTTAATTGCTGGTTATATATCCTATTATATTTCAAATAAAATAGATAATCAGATATTTAAATCTGAAATAAACTATGATGAAGAAGAGCAGGAAAAACATGTTGTAGAGGTTAAAGAACAATTAAAAGAATCCGCAAGTATCGGATTTAAGATTCTAATGCTGATGATTGTTATAGTAATTGTTATTTTCCTATTACAATTTTTTGTGAGTTTAACGTCAACGACAGAAGGGTGATGGAGGATTTATGTTACAAATATATCAATGGAAAATTAGTCGCTTAATTAAAAAAATAAAATCCCTGCAATCAAGTCGAGTAAATACCCAGCCTAGTGATCAAATGCTAAAAAAAGAAATATTATATTACTTTGAGCTGGCTGCAATTTATAAAAAATTAAAAAATAACACTAAAATTCCTCATGCACCAATAATGGAAATATCATGTTATAGAGCCGCAGCATTACTGGATGACTCGTCAGCGCATTATAAGTTGGGTCAGATTTTTCTTGATGAGGCTAGGTTTCGGCAAAATCTGCAGCGCGAAGGGGTTTTTCAAAGTGAAGCCAACTTGAAAAGATGTTATCAACTGTATGAGGAGGCGCATGCGCATCTCCAGGCAGCAGATAAAATGGGGAATATAGCAGCAAAAAGATTAAGAGGTTTGTGTTTCATCAATGGATGGGGTACTGACATCGATAAAGAGGCGGGCTTTGAACTTATAGTATCCAGTATTGAGCAAGAAGGAAGCTGGGATAAAGTACCACAAATTTTTGCTGCAATGGGGCTTAATAAGCCAGAATTTTTTGCAGCAATTATGCAGCGAAGAAAGGGAACTACCCCTTAGGCGTCAGATTAAAATTATAGAAAAAGTGCGTTAACTTGTCTCTTGAAAAAGGTTAACGCAGCAACACTTCCAGCATTTACGAGTTGATTTGTTACCAGACTCCACTTGCCCCTTCCTTTATTCCAACCCCAAAGGAAAAATACAGGCACAAAAATTAATACGAACCAGGTTTTATAATCAACCTTATGGGTAAGGTATTTTTTATGCTCGACCGCTCTCGTTTGTTGGGAGTACAGTTGTTTCTGCATCAACGCTATGTTGGCTATTAGTTGTTTTCTCGATTTGCTCATAGTCATCATTCTCAGTTCGGGAAAAATATTCCCTTGTTTTTTCAAAACTCATGTTTCGAAGATTATAAGTCAAGTATTTTAGAAGGCCGAAGAACAAAATCATATTAAGTATAAATATACTCAAAACTGCAAGAACTGGCGTCCCAACAAAGGGTAGAATAAGGTATCCCGATAGTGCCATTAGCGAGAACCAAACAGTTATCAAAATAATGAAGAGGGCGCACAAATTAATAAGCAATGGGAAAACACTAAGTCCCGCCAATTTGGCTTCCATCTTCATCATAGAGGTAAGGGTTTTGAAAGCGCTTACTTTCTCAGAAAAAAACCCTTCAATTTCTTCGATTATCTTCATTATTATTTTAAAATTTTAGAGAGGAGGAATCCTATACCACCAGCAATTAATACAGAAGTCAAAGGATTTTCTTTTACTTTAAGCATTAATTTATCAGAGTACTCTTTCATATTTTCTTCTACGTCAGTAACCTTGTGCATCCCTTCATGATATAATTCACTGGCTAATTTTTTACCTTCTTTAAGAAGTTCTGATGCAGCTTCGCTAACATGTGATTTTTGGTTATTAAAATCAGCACGTGCATTTGACTGGTTTAAATTGTCCATTTTATCTATCCTTATTGTTTTAGTTATTTTGAGTAGCAAGAGTTATCATTTTTATTAGCTAATTCATTATGGTAGCTACTCTAAGTAGCTACCAAGGTTTCTCTTAGCGAGATGGACCTCTATTTTGTGAATGACTATCATTTGTTTTATCTTGTCCATGCAGGTTTTTGCCTTTTTGGCTTTGATCGTGATCCTGCATTTTTTTAGGATCTTTGTGGCCCATATCTTTTTGACCCATTTTTTGACCCATGTCTTTTTGGTTTTGTTTTTCATTGTCCCTATTCATTTTTTAAATCCTTATTTTAGTTAATTAAAAACTGCATAGTAACTATAGTTACTGAATTTAAAAAATCAAATGTGCATTAAATATTATAATACTTTCTATACCATAACATCATGTTTTTAATATGTAAAATAATTTCTAAAAAGTGTCATTTGTCAAAAGCGTTGCAAATTGGTAGATCTTTTACTAGGATTAATAACAGGCTATAGGTTATTTTTTGGTTTTTAAAACATGTAGTTACCTGGTTAAAAAAGCAAGGAAGTAAATTAATCATTTTACAAGGAGAGTGGTTATGTTGAAGTATATCTTAGGTTGGTTATTAGGAGTTCCATTAAGCATATTAGTCCTAATATGGTTGGTGTCTCATATATTTTAATTGTATTTAAATTTAATTGGATTAGTCTATTACAAGGAGTTTAACATGATTAACGAACCGCATTCTGTTCATGAGCAACATACACTACATGAACGTCATTACCCCTTCACATTCAAACGTATTTCATGGAGTGCCATTTTTGTTGGTGCTTTGGTTGCTTTGGGTCTTAGTTTCCTGTTGAATCTGTTTGCAGTAGCCATAGGCTTAAGTGCATTTACGGTAAATGAAACTGGCGCTACAGTGATTGCTATTGGTGGGCTTATTGGTCTCCTAATCGGTCTTATCGCTTCCATGCTTGTTGCTGGATATGCTGCCGGCTATTTAGGTCGTTTATATTGTCCAAAACGTAACCTGGGTATATTGTATGGATTTACCACCTGGAGTTTGGCGCTTGTACTAAGTGCTTTTGTAGCAACCCATGTTAGCAATTATGCTTCCATGTATTCCAGGGCTGCTACGGGTTCTGCTCCAGTTGTCGCTACTGTTAATGACAATAATGCTGCTCCTGTTTCAGTGACAACGAAAACTGAAACAGCTGCTGATACTGCAAACTCTGACAATCAAAAAGTCGCTAAGGTCAATGTTACTTCAGAAGGACTTGCCTGGGGTGCTTTCACTTTGTTTGGTTTATTCTTTATCGGTGCACTGGCTTCATGTATTGGAGCTTGTTGGGCAATGACTTGTCATAGAGAAGATTAATAATTCGTAACAGGCTTCGTATTTATTAGAGGCCTGTTTCATTGTAAGGAGGATTTATGCCGCAAGGTGATAAAGGAAAATATACTGACAAACAAAAGCGTAAAGCGGAGCATATTGAGAAACAATACGAGGAAAAGGGCGTTTCAAAAAAGGAAGCAGAAAAACGCGCCTGGTCAACTGTTAATAAGCAGGATAAGGGTGGCAAAAAACCTGGTGGCTCTGGTCGTAAAAGCTAAAATAGACGATTAAATCCATAAGTTGAGATACCATCCAAGAACAGTATTTCCCCAAAATAAAGTAATCAATCCGGCAATACAAAGAAATGGCCCGAAAGGGATAGGGGTTTCTTTTGTTTTATTAGCGGTACGTAAATATAGGATACCTATTAAAACGCCACTAATGGACGACACTAATAATATTAAAGGTAAATACGTCCAGCCAAACCATGCTCCAAGTGCTGCGAATAACTTAAAATCACCATGGCCCATTCCAATTTTCCCAGATATTAAATAATATATTTTAATAAAGCTCCATAGACTTAAATAAGCTCCTGCAGCACTTAATACTGCAACTGGAAGAACTGTAAATAAAGCCATCGAATTACCAATTAATCCTACCCATAATAATCCCAAAGTAAGGGAATCGGGCAATAACTGATGATCCAGATCTATAAAAAATAGGGTAATTAAGAGCCAAATTGCCAACAAGGCAAAGAGTAACTGTAGTGTCAAACCAAAATGCCAAGTGGCATATAAAGAAACCAGAAGAGTGAACAACTCTATAAGAGGATATCTTATTGAAATAGATGTACTGCACTGATTACAACGTCCTTTCAAAATAAAATAACTGAGCAAGGGGATGTTTTGCCATGCTTTTATCATTCCTTTGCATGTTGGACAAAAAGATCTTGGATAAAACAGGTTTATCGATTGTTCTTCTGAGCTATCCACAGCTAAAAGTTCTTGGCATTGTTGCCGCCATTCATATTTCAACATGATCGGTAAGCGATAAATTATTAAATTAAGAAGACTGCCAACCGCTAAAGATACAAGTCCTAAAACCAAATATAAAAACCAGGAATGGTTTCTAATTAATTCCTCAAGCATAAAATAGTTACCCTCATGAAAAGCTCAGATTATGGATCCAAGTTTGAAAATTGGAAGGTACATTGCAATTATTAATCCTCCAATTAAGATCCCTAATAATGACATAATTAGTGGTTCTAATAAATTACCAAGCGAGTCGACAGTATTAGTAACATCCTCCTCATAGATGTCCGCTATCTTATTAAGCATTTTATCTAAACGACCAGTCTCTTCACCTATTGCTATAATCTGGCTTACCATTTCAGGAAATAAATTCGTAGCTGATATTGCCTTATTCAATTGTTCGCCAATTATTATGCGTTCTCTGATGTCATAAGTAGCCTGGGCATATACTCTGTTACCCGTTACGCCTGCAACGGACTGAAGTGCATCAACCATAGGCAGTCCTGCCTTATAGGTCATTGATAAGGTTCGTGTAAAACGGGCTGTAGCTTCTTTCCCTAAAAGAGCTCCAATAAGTGGAATTCTTAACAGTGCAGTATCGATAAACCGGATAAACTGAGGGTTAGTTTGTTTCATATAAATAAATCCAAACCAAAAGCTACTTAGTCCTCCTACAATTACATACCAGCGAGATTTAAGGGTTTGCGACGTACTGATAACTACTCTGGTCAACAGAGGTAATTCTGCTCCGAAATTTGCGAAGATTGATTCAAACTGAGGGACAATAAATACTAATAATCCTATGGTAACCAGTATCGCAATTATCAGCACCGCAATGGGATAAGTAATAGCTCTTTTCATTTTTTTCTTAATCTGCTCAATTTTTTCTTTATACGCAGCCAGATGCTCTAATATAATGTCCAAAGTACCTGATAACTCTCCTGTATCTATCATATTGCAATACATTTCGTCAAAGCAGTTCGGATGCTCTCTCAGGGTTTGAGCCAAGGTATGGCCTGATTGCAAATTAAATTGTATCGTTCTCAATACTTTCTTAAATTCAGTGTGTTGCTGTCCTTCAGTAATTATATTAATCGATTGAACCAGAGAAACACCCGATTGAATTAAAGTCGCAATATGTCTACTAAACAAAGCAATATCACCACTGGAAATTCCCTTTTTTCTTTTGTTGAAAACTAAACGCTTTTTATAAATTTTAATGCTTATTAATCCTTTCGCACGTAATGTTCCTCTGGCTGATAAGGCTCTTTTAGCTTGAATGGATCCGGACATCTCTTGCCCAGATTGGTTCTTGGCTTCATAGTAAAAAGTGTCGAGTGCATCATTTTTTTTAATCATAATTAATCTACGGTTACCCGCAGGACCTCCTCGATGGATGTAATGCCTTCTTTTATTTTCTCAAGTCCGGATTGATACATTGTAAGCATGCCTGATTGTTTTGCGGCATCTGAAATTTCAAGTACTGAGGAACAATTCATTATTATTTGAGATAATTTCCTAGATATTGGCATTACTTCAAATAGGCCTATTCGTCCTTTATATCCATTAATACAATGAGTGCATCCTGATGCTTTAAATAACTTGAGATCTGCAAGTTCTGATTGTAAAAACCCTATTTGGATTAAACGGTCAGTCGTATAGTCATACCGGGTAGTTTTGCAATAGGTACATAGTTTTCTTGCTAAACGCTGCGCGACGACCAATGTTAAGGAATTGGCTATGTTGAAAGAGGCAACCCCCATATTAATTAATCGGGATAGGGTTTCTGCTGCACTATTGGTATGAAGGGTAGAAAGTACCATATGGCCCGTTTGTGCTGCATTAATCGCCAATTCAGCCGTTTCGTAATCACGAATCTCACCAATCATAATAATATCAGGATCCTGACGTAAGAACGTACGAAGTATCACGGCACACGTTAAGCCATTTTCAGGATCAATAGATACCTGATTTATACCGGTCATTTTAATTTCAACGGGATCTTCTGCTGTTGATATATTTACTGAAGGGTCATTTAAACTATGAAGCGCCGTATATAAACTAACTGTTTTTCCACTACCGGTTGGGCCTGTAACCAAAATCATTCCTTGAGGTTTATTGAGAGCATTAATAAAAGCTTTCTTCTGAGGCCCATTCAAACCAAGAGTCTTTATATCTAACTGGGCAATTTCAGGATTAAGTAAACGTAATGCTATTTTTTCGCCGTTAGAAGTCGGGCATGTATTCACGCGAAATTCGATTGTCTTTAATTTATTGCTTTTAATTTGAAAATTACCGTCTTGAGGGAGGCGCCTTTCCGAACTATCTAAATTTGCCAATACTTTAATTCGGGCTGTAATTTGTAATGCCATATTTAAGGGAGGTTTCGATACGACATAAAGAACTCCATCTTTGCGATAACGAATACGATATTCGAGTTCGTAAGGTTCAAAATGAATATCTGAAGCGCCCATATTAATAGCCTGATGAAGTATTTGGTCGATAAATTGCACCAAGGGTACTTGATACCTATCTAAGATACTCGCCGGGGCATCGATTTGATTTTTTGTTTCAGCAGAGATGAAGCTATCAAAATTAATTAGTAAATTGTTAATGGGGGTCATGGGAGTAGTAAAAAGACCATTAATTAATTGATTTAATTTATCTGATTCACAAACCAGGATGTTAATTATCATTCCGGTATGGAATTGAATTTCTTTAAAAGACGATTGTTTACCAGGGTTGTCAGTTAAAAGATATAAAGTATTACCACGATAATATAAAGGAACGACTGTATGTTCACAAATCAATTGCTGAGTCAGCAAATGAAATGGGAGTGATGCAATATCGAGGCTATCTAAATCAATAAAAGGAATATCAAAATGTGTCGCAAGAGACTTGGCAATGCTTGTTGCGTTTAAGATCTTATGTTTTACAAGATAATAAGATTAGAGAACAATTTTCTGTTTTAGCTAATCTGTCAAACTCCTGTGCGGATAGCTTATCAAGCAGATTTTCACTGATCAATAGGGCTCCGATATCCTCTGATTTTACTTCCCTGGTTCCTAAAATCATAAATTCCATTATATATTATTTGTCATGAAACTGGTGATATTCCATTTCAGCTCATAACGGTTGGTCGCAAAATATGGTGTAACGGGTTAAAACTATAGTATCATCAATAATTATATCTTTTTTAGCAATTCTACCTTATTTGTATATACTTGATAAGCAGGTTTTACTATAGTCAGTTCATAGGTTGTGTTAGATGCATTCGAAAATGAACTGATGATTATTAAAATGCAGTGTTATTAAATAGTCATTTAGATGAATGTAAAAGGATACTCTTTTGGTAATCGAACAGCAAACGAAACAATACAGTGCTTTAAATAAATGGTTTAAAACTCCATTAGGGGAGGTTGTTGCTCATGAAATCAGCACGCAGTTTGATCCAGTATCTAACTTTTTAAAAGGAGAGACCCTGCTTCAATTGGGGAGTTGTGGTGAAAATTTATGGTTGAACTCGCTCGATTTTGAACACAAATGGATTGTATCGCCCTTTTCTCTGGACTCCACCATAAGCATCGAATGCGGCTTAAATCAGTTACCTTTAAATCGCAATAGTCTTGATTGTGTCATAGTCCCTCTTGCTCTGGAACCTTTTGGTAATCGTCTTAATTTAATTGATGAAATTGACCGAATTTTGAAGCCTATGGGTTTTGTCGTTTTTTTGAGTATTAATCCCTGGAGTCTCTGGAGCGCTGCATTGAAGCTGGGATTATTGAAATGTTATGCAGATAATAAGGTAAAATTAAGGACTCCATTTCATCTTAATCGGATCCTGTTACAAAGAGGTTATCGGCAATGTACTTTAAATAATTTCTGCTATATTCCACCGATTCAAAATAAATCCCTAATTAAAAAACTTAACTTTGTGAATGAAGTGGGCAAAATGTTGTGGCCTTTCCCTTCGGGATTTTATTGTTATATTGCCCAAAAATATCAATATATTACGCCATCCTTTATATCCCAACCACTACAGGATCCTATTAAGGAATTTAAATCCCCATTACAGCCTGCTCAAGTTAATAATTTATTTGAATAGGACCCCTTTATTTTTGTATACTGCGTACTGCGTTAGAAACTGGTTAATTTCATGACTAAAAAAACATTATTCAGAATCACTTTTGCTAATCAGGAAGTTATTTATGAAATCTATGCACGTTTAATCAAAGAAAGCGAATTATTCGGGTTTCTTGAGGTTGAAGAATTGGTTTTTGGTGAGCAAACCTCATTGGTTGTCGATCCATCCGAAGAGAGACTCAAAATGGAGTTTAGTGGTGTGAAACGAACGTTTATTCCCATGCACTCAATTTTTCGCATCGATGAAGTGAGTAAAAGGGGCACTGCAAAAGTTAAGGATAATCTGGGTTATGGAAATAAAGTGAGTCATTTCCCTGGCACAGGTAAAACAAAAGATTGATCTTTAATAGTGCAACTAATCAGCCCTAAATATCCAGTGCTGTAACCCGATAACCAAGGAAATCTCCATGACAATCCCTAGTAAAATTAAATCAGTTTATGAAAAATCAAGTTGTTTGTTTACATCGAATGAGGTAGAAGCCGCGCTTGATCGTATGGCAATTAAAATTCACGAAACATTACAAGATCAAAATCCGGTAATTATCTGTGTCATGATCGGTGGCCTGGTTCCATTAGGGAATTTATTGCATCGATTGGATTTTCCATTAGAAGTGGATTACGTTCATGCCACTCGTTATCGAGGGGATATTACCGGTGGCGAGATACATTGGAAAGTTAAGCCCTCAACCAACCTGAAAGGTCGAACTGTATTAGTCGTGGATGATATCCTTGATGGAGGAGTGACACTTGCTGCGATTATTTCTGAAATAAAGGCTATGGGTGCTGAAAAAGTTTATAGTGCGGTTTTAGTAGATAAATATCGAAAAAGAGTGGCTAATGGTCTACAAAATGCTGACTTTGTAGGTTTACAAGTTGAAGATCATTACATTTTTGGTTATGGCATGGATTACAATGAGTATCTGCGCAATGCCCCTGGCATTTTTGTTGTTCATCCTGATCACGAATAATCAATCAAATAGAAGAGGGCAATTTTAATATTGCCTCTTCTAGCGCTCTCTTAAAGCAGATTGTTTCGCTTTAAGAATGGGCTTTAGAATGTAATCAAGTACGGATTTTTGTCCCGTTAAAATATCCACAGTTGCCATCATACCTGGGATAATAGGTAAGGGTTTTTCAGCAGTTCCCAAGCTGTTTTTTTCAGTGCGAACTCTGATTACATAAAAACTTTCGTTTTTCTTATCTGTTTCATCAATAATTGTATCAGCACTTATTTGTTCAACTGTACCTTCCAAACCCCCATAAATGGAAAAATCATAGGCAGAAATTTTTACCATTGCTTTTTGACCGGGATGTATGAACCCGATGTCAGAGGGGCGAACATTAGCCTCAATTAGCAGGGTATCATCCAATGGTACAATTTCTACTATATTATTACCGGGCTGAATTACCCCACCTATAGTAGTTGTTTTAATTTGTTTGATAATTCCATAAACAGGGGAACGCACGGTGGTTCTGGTAAGCCGATCTTTGTCCGCTTTATTGGCCTCTGTAAGGGATGATAATTCCCCACGTGCTTTATTTAACTTATCCAACTCATCTGACTTGAATTTATCAATACTTCCTCTTATTTCATTTACAGTTCTATCAAGGCGAATAACTTCAACTTGAGATACAGAGCCATTTTTTAGGAGAGGACGAGTCATGTCCAATTCTTTTTGAGCAAGCTCCAGTGAGATCTGCAATTGATTTAACTCTCTCATTCGCGATTCATACAAAGACTGTTGATTCTTAACCAGATTAGGATGGCTTTTAATTAAAGCTTCTGGAAATTGTGGCTTGGTATTTTTCATCTCGGCGTTAATTCGAATTATTTCTAATCTTAGGGAATCTATTTTTTTCTCTGTTTCTGCGTAACTGGACTGAAATCGGGTATTATCAATTTGCATTAAAATCTGATTTTTTTTAACGATTTCACCTTCTTTAACAAATATATTTTTAACGATACCACCTTCCAGATTTTGAATGACCTGTATTTCACTAGAAGGAATAACTTTCCCTTGACCTGTAGTCACTTCATCAAGAATAGCAAAATGAGCCCATACTATGCCAACAATAATTACAAGTGCAGAGACCCATAGAATAATGTGGGTAAAAGCTCGTGAGCGATAAGTATTACTCATAGACTATTTCCTTACTGTCATACCTGATTTAAGAGCATTGAGTACGGCTTCTTTTGAGCCGTCGGCAATGATTTTACCATCTTCCATAACAATTATTCGATTAACTAATTCAAGCATCGATATTTTATGCGTTATCAGGATTAGGGTGTTTTTTTCAGTTAAATAATTATTGAGTCGTGTTTTTATTTGACGCTCATTATTATCATCCATTGCTGAAGTTGGTTCATCTAAAAGCAAGATGTTAGGGTCCATTATTAATGCTCTGGCAAGGGCTACGGCTTGTCTTTGTCCTCCAGATAATTCTGCTCCTTTTTCACCCACCTGACGATCAAAACCTTTAGGGTGGTTATTAGTAAAAGAAGCAACTCCAGCTATTTCAGCGGCTTTTAAGAGGGCGCTATCTTGAATGAATGGAGCTCCGACACAGATATTATCTCGAACACTTCCATAAAAAAGAATGATATCTTGTGGTACATAACCAATTTGCTGCCGTAAATCATCAGGATTAATTTGTTTGTAATCCGTACCATCAAGTAAAATGGTTCCTTCACTGGGTGTGTATAATTTTAAAAGCAGCTTTCCTAAGGTGGATTTACCTGAACCCACGCGACCAATAATAGCAACTCGGTCACCAGTTTTAATTTTAAAACTCAGATTATTTAAAACATTTACCTCTTCATCCATATAGTGAAAGCTAACGTGCTTAAACTCAATATCACCTTTTAACGCGGGTCGATGCAGGAATTTTGTATTTTCATTAACATCAGTATCAAGCTGCATGATTTTATTTAGCGATTTTAATGCATTCACTGATTGAAAATAACGGGTGAAAAGGGTGGATACTTGAGCCATAGGCGCAAGGGCGCGTCCTGTAAGAATGGTACAGGCGATTAATGCCCCAGTAGTTAACTCTCCATTTGCAATCATATAAACACCAACGATGACTATGGCTATCGTGGCAATCTGTTGAGCCAAATTAGTAATACTGATACTGGCATTGGCAAAAAATCGCAAATGCATGGAATTATTTGACGCTTCTTTTATTATTTTTTCCCAACGAGATTGCAAAATCGACTCAGCCCCTGTTGTTTTAACTGTTTCAATTGCCGATAAAGATTCAAATAAAGTTGCTTGTTTTTCAGAGGAGTATTGATACGCTTTTCTGGTTAACCTTATAAGGGGCCATTGCAGGACTAGCCCGATTATAAAAATCACTGGAACTACAATAAAAGGAATCCATACGAGATTTCCTCCTATTAAATAAATAACAAATAAAAAAATGAATACAAAGGGCAAATCTACAAGGACAGTCATAGTGCTTGATGTAATAAAATCACGAAACACTTCAAATGACTGCACTGTATTCGCCAGAGCCCCGACTGATCGAGGCCGATTGACCATGCTTAGTCCGAGAACCTGTTGAAATATGGTGGCAGATAGCTCCAAATCGCTGTGTTTGTTGGCAATATCAATAAAATAGGAGCGAAGACCTTTTAAAAGCATATCGAAAATAAATACTATAGCAACACCGCTTGCAAGAACCCACATCGTATCAATTGCATGATTTGGTACCACTCGATCATAAACGTTCATGGTAAATAAAGGGATAACCAGAGCAAATATATTAACTAGGAGGGATGCAAGAAGTACTTCTGAGTATAATGGCCAAGCCTTGATCATTACTTTCCAAAACCAGTTTTTGTTTTCTTTTTGTAGCGTTTCCTGTGATCTCTGAGTATGTTTAAATTGTTGATCTACCAAAATGACCTGCCCACTTAACTCCTCTGCGACTTCCTTGGAATTTATAATAACTTCGGGTTGCCGAGGATCGATGATTATTTGCTCACCCGTGTCGTTCAATACTAACAAAACAGCCGTCCCATCTTTTTTTAATAATACTGAAGGAAGATTGGCATCGTCGATTTCATTAAGCTTGATGTTTCTTAGTTCAGTATCTAATGACGCTCTATTCGCTGCACGTGAGAATAAATCAGGCGTTAATTTATTCTCAACCAGGGGGAGCCGTGCAACAAGAGCCAGGGGCGAAAAAGGGTTTTGATAATATCGGGTTAATAGCACCAGGCAGGCAAGGAGGGTATCATTTTCAGCAGTATCGCCCAAATCGATATGTGACCATGATTGTCTTCTGGGAGTAGTCATATCATCCGTAATTTATAGTTTTATGTAAGTATATACATAAATAGATAAAATTGACGAGTTTTATTAAGCAGTATATTCGCTCTTGTTAAAAGGCTTTAATGATTCACTAATTCTTTTATAAAGCTCGGGTAACCATCTTGGTTGTGCGAAAGTAGATGTGGAAGGCTTTTCTTTTCTAAGGTCGTTTGGAGCAATGATTAACTGCACGTGATCAAGACCTACACGTCGCGCTAAAAGAAACAATTGATCAATAGCGAGATCGCCTATTGCCAAACATCCAACGGATAAATTACTACCATGGATAAATATGTTATTTCCCAGTTCGCGTCGACCGTCCTGATACGCTTTTTCTCGATCAAAGCCGTTGGGATAATTGATCATCATCGACAAATGCATACTGCTAAAAGGATTAAAATTAACTAATCTGTAGACACCCTCTGGGATCTGTTTGTCATTTTCACGTAATTTAGGGCCCAATCTGCCGCTAAATCCTGTTAATGGATAATCATGTACATGTTTCCAGGACTGATTTTGATTTTTGGCCCATAATTCAACTTTACGTTCCGATTTAAAAGCGAGCAAGGCGATATCATTTGGAGGATAACTGACTCCTGCTTTTCTAAAGAAGTCAATCAGCTGAGGTTCAGCGCGCAAGCCATATTTTTTGATTGCTTTATCAATAGCTTGATCCCAATTAAGTTTAGGTGCCATGGAATAGCTGTTACAACTTAACAGGAAAACAAATAAAGCAATATAACGGCTCATATGTCTATTGATATGGAAACTTAAAAGCATGGTATCAAATAATAATCATGAGGACAATTTCTTAAAGTACCCAGTTATTGATTTTTGTTTTGTTGCAATAACAAGAGTTTTCTTTTATTAGGCATTGTTAATTGAGTGGTTATAAAATCAGGGCTTATTTCAAGATGTCCAATTGAAGGTATTAAACCATAGTAATTAGGGCATAAATAATCAACATAACCCTCTCTGGTTACCTTATAAAACAAATAGCGATAATCGCAATAATCTGGTTTTTGCATGAGAGCGACTTGCATAACGGGTGTGCCATTCATCCGATTCTCGATAAAATAGGCATTCATCCATAAATTAATGAAAACCAATATACTGCCAATAATAATAAAGGCCTTAAGAAAGCTGCTTACAAAATAATATACAGGATGCTCAGATCCCAAGTGAGAAATAATACGAATTAAGGCTATTGCTAATACTATTAAATTGAAAGAATAAATTGCTGCGTTGAGGTAATCAAAATATGTTCCCAGAATTTCGCCACCAGACGCCTGGTAATGAATTACGAGAGCAATGAGACTGAGCCATAAAGAGGAAATTATATAATAAATAGCATTTTTTTTGATTCCAATAATCAATAAAGCCAGGGCGATGAGTGGGAAAAGGTATTGGATTGCTTTAAATAAGGCATACATTATTTAATTCCTGATGACTAGATAATATAAAGAATAATTCTATTTATATCAGCATTTTAAAGTCATAGCTAGTTTAGTTTTTGGGATGTTTTTCCGTATTTTCAGTCATACTTTCTTCTATCAAAAAGATATAGGGAGTAGCAGGAAAGGTGGTAGGTTTAACTAAACTGTCTGGTAACAAAACTCTGCGGATTTGGTATTTTTTTAGGGCGGGTAAAATAAAACTAAGCGGTTCATTTACCAAATTCAAGGTAGTTTTTTCCCCTGAGTCATTTATAATTTGATGCAGTGAGCCGACCCAGATAGGGCGTTTTATATCCTGAATACGATAACTGGACTCCCATACAGTTAACATGAGAATGGAGTGTGTTTCTTTATTTTTAAGAGTCATAATTAGTTCAGGACGTCTGTTTTCATGCAGCTGAGTTAGTAAAGGGAGTTTTAGGTTATTATCATTGTTAATCAACATAATTAATTTAGTGAAAAAAGATTCACTGTGAGTTTCCCAACCTTGTTTTAATAAATCGTGTTTTAAATTTGCAATTGATCCATCATATTGGATATTAAATAGACTAATTCTCTTGCCAATGCGGTTTAGTCTATAAAGAGGTAATATGGGTTGCTGTTGATTCCACCAGTGTAATTTATTTATGGTGTATTTTTGTTGGTAGGGCGTGTGATTGTAAACAAGTGTTTTAAAATTAAGTATAACCGATAAGGTAGTGATTAAAATAAGTCCTGCGATAAATGACCCAAAGATGAGGTTGGAGTGTCCTTGATAAGTCTCAGATAATACCAATTTTCTAAAGGCTATATAGTGGAGAAGACATATAGTAGCACCTATGAAATAAGCTCCTAATATATCGGTAAGCCAATAATCTCCTAAATACAATGCTCCCAGGCCGCTTAGACTCAGAATAACTAAGATTAAACTTCGAAAAAGATAGGTGAGAAGATAATCTTTATGATTAATATAAAAGAAAATAAAACCATAAAAAGAAGTCGCTACCATTAAATTAGTGTCAGGGAATGAATTGCCTGGCATTGTCACGAGTAAACCCGGGGGACGAGGGCTTGATATAAAACCCGTCAATAAGAAACCAATAAGTCCGCTTACGATAAACAAACTGGTAAGATAAAGAATTATCTTTAAATTCTTATGATAGATAAACCAAATACAACAAATAAAATAAAGCCCCAGCATGGTTAAAAAGCTAGTGGTTTGGCTAAGGATTATAAAAAAATTCTCTAGTAGAGTAGTATGAAAGCTTTGCATTAAAAGATGAACAGCTAAATTTATAGCAGTTG
>JAUXYG010000125.1 GCA_030694525.1 Legionella sp.
ACACGCATGGGCGATAACCAGGGCCTGCATCGCCATGGTATTTTCTTCCATGAGATACGAGATGCAGGGATTTGAGTTAATCACCAGCTCATACGCCAAACCCATTTGTCCCCGTTTATAACTTTTCTCAACGCCTACAAAATGTTTGCCAAAAGACCAATGATGATAGCCGATAGGCATTCCGACTGATGCATAAGCATCCATCATTTGTTCTGCGGTAATCACTTCAATTTGATTGGGATAGGTATCTAAATTGAAACTTTTGGCAATCCTTGCTATTTCACGATCATAATCCTGGATTAACTCAAAGGTCCACTCAGCACCTGTCGACAAAGGCTGTTTTTTCATGCAGTCTTCCTTTTAAACAATTCGCGAAATACTGGATAAATATCGGATACATTATCAATATTCTCCATAGCAAAATTAGGATATCGCTCTCTTACCATTTGATATACTTCCCACAGGCTTTGGTGATGTCGGGGCATAATTTCAATATAAGCAAAATATTGCAGCAAAGGCATTATTTTATCCTGTAATAACTCCTGACAGTAAGGGGAGTCAGCATTCCAGTTGTCACCATCGGATGCTTGGGCTACATATATATTCCAGGATTGGGGAGGGTAGCGCGCCTCGATGATGGTATTTAAGAGTTCCAGTGCGCTGGAAACTACCGTGCCTCCAGTTTCTCGGGAATAAAAGAACTCCTCTTCATTCACTTCTTTAGCAGATGTATGATGACGAATAAATACCAGTTCAATTTTTTCATAATTTTTGGTCAGAAACATGTACAGCAGAATAAAGAAACGCTTCGCAATATCCTTTTTCGCCTCATCCATGGATCCCGAGACATCCATCACACAGAACATTACCGCCTGGGTGGTTGGCGCAGGTATCCTGACTCGATGATTATAACGTAAATCAATAGTATCAATGAAAGGCACAGTCTGAATTCTGCGCTTTAGAAACTCTATATCACGTTGTAATTTCATTACTAATACAGTATCAGGATTTGGTTCCAATAAGAGATATTGTAGTTCTTTTTCAGCCTCTCTCAGCTGTCTTTTATAAGGTGATGCCAATGCTACTCTACGTCCCGTAGCCTGTTTCATGGAACGGAGAATATTTATATTATTCGGTATACCACTTGTTGAAACCCCAGCTCTTACGGTTTTAAAAGTACTGATACGAGCCAGTTCCTTTTTTACCAGATCAGGTAGTTCCAGGTCCTCGAAATACAACTCTAAAAATTCTTCTCGAGATAATTCGAATACAAAATTATCTTCACCTTCACCGCTATCACTCGCATTCCCCCCATTTCCACCCGCTCCATCACCACTAGGCCGTTTAATTCGATCGCCAGTGACAAAATTATCATTGCCCGGCAATATGCGATCAATATGACCTCCGTGGCCGCGATGAAACATGGGTTCGGTAATATCTCGTGCGGGAATGGTTATTTGCTCTCCCTGATCAATTTCAGTAATGCTGCGTTTGCCTACGGCATCAGAAACCGCTCTTTTAATTTGATTTTTATAGCGGCGCAGAAAACGTTGGCGATTCACCGTACTTTTCTTACCGGCATTTTGTCGTCTATCAATCAATTGCGACATAATTGTGCTCCACACCTTGCAAGGTAAGGTTTATTGTGGTCAGGGCTGAGTATTATTGCTCAATTTTGGCATCCTTTATCCAGGATGCCACCCTAACCGCTGGGTTACACCATTATTGCGATTTACGAACCCGTAAGTACCACTCACACAGTAACCTGACCTGTTTGCGGGTGTAGCCTTTTTCTACCATACGGGAGATAAATTCTTCGTGTTTTTTCTTATCATCTTCTGATGATTTGGCGTTAAACGAAATAACCGGTAATAAATCCTCAGTATTGGTAAACATTTTTTTCTCAATGACTGATTTTAATTTTTCATAACTGTTCCATACCGGATTTTTACCGCGATTGTTTGCACGTGCGCGTAAGACGAAATTTACTACTTCATTACGGAAGTCTTTTGGATTCGAAATTCCAGCTGGTTTTTCAATTTTCTCTAATTCCAGATTAAGGAGTCCGCGGTCAAAAATCTCACCGGTGTCGGGATCTCTATAATCTTGATCCTGAATCCAGAAATCTGCATAAGTAATATAGCGGTCAAAAATATTTTGTCCGTATTCGGAATAGGATTCAAGATATGCCGTTTGGATTTCTTTACCAATAAATTCTACGTATTTTGCTGCCAGATATTCTTTGATGAAGGCCAGGTAATTTTCATGTAATTCCTGAGGCAGTTGCTCCTGTTCAATCTGGCGCTCAAGAACATACATTAAATGCACTGGATTTGCTGCAATTTCACTGTGGTCAAAATTAAATACTTTAGATAATATTTTAAATGCAAACCGTGTAGAAATACCGCTCATCCCTTCATCAACTCCAGCGAAATCACGGTATTCCTGATATGATTTGGCTTTAGGATCGGTGTCTTTTAAACTTTCGCCATTGTAAACGCGCATTTTAGAATAGATACTGGAATTTTGTGGCTCTTTTAATCGGGTTAATACTGAAAATTGCGCCAACATATCCAAAGTACCGGGGGCACAATGTGCCAGAGAAAGAGAGCTGTTATCGATTAATTTTTGATAAATTTTTAACTCTTCGGCAACTCTTAGGCAATAAGGAACTTTAACAATATTTATCCGGTCTATAAACGCTTCATTATTTTTATTGTTGCGGAACGTTTGCCATTCAGATTCGTTAGAGTGCGCCAAGATAATACCTTCAAACGGTATCGCTGAAAGTCCTTCCGTTGCATTATAATTTCCTTCCTGAGTAGCGGTTAGCAAGGGATGGAGTACTTTAATTGGTGCTTTAAACATTTCAACGAATTCTAGTAAACCACGGTTAGCACGGCACAGACCACCCGAGTAACTATACGCATCAGGATCGTCTTGGGAGAATTCTTCCAGTTTTCGAATATCTACTTTACCTACCAGAGAAGAAATGTCCTGATTATTTTCGTCTCCAGGTTCTGTTTTTGCCACGGCAATTTGTTTTAAACGGGAGGGCTTTACTTTAATAACTCTAAACTGACTGATATCCCCATTATATTCCTGCAAGCGTTTTACTGCCCAAGGGGACATTAAGTAGCGCAAATAGCGGGTTGGGATTCCGAAGCGTTCTTTTAATAGTTCACCATCTTCTTCGGGATTGAATAATGATAAAGGAGACTCAAAAACGGGCGACCCTTTAATGGCATAAAAAGGAGTTTTTTCCATCAGGTCTTTTAATTTTTCGGCAATAGATGATTTACCGCCACCGACGGGGCCCAAGAGATAAAGTACCTGTTTGGTTTCTTCAAGTCCTTGAGCCGCATGTTTTAGGAAACCGACAATTTGTTCAATAGGCTCTTCCATGCCGTAAAAATCTTTAAACACGGGGTAGTGATGAATTACCTTGTTAGAAAAAATTCTTGATAAAACAGGATCATGGCGGGTATCTATCATTTCAGGTTCGCCAATTGCCATTAATAACCGTTCTGCGGGATTTGCATAGGCCGAGGGGTCTGTTTTACATAATTCAAGGTATTCATCCAAACTTAAATCTTCCTCTTTGTTTTCAACAAAGCGTTTGGTATAACCTGCTAAAAAATCTTGTGTGTTCATTGCCATCCCCTTTTACTTAATCCGTTTTTAAGGATATAACTGGATCTTTTTTATTTGTATTTATCGCCGGTCCGGTAGTAAAAGCAATAAATTACATCTTTATATCTTTTAGTATAGGTTAAACTATAATTTATTTACCAACTTTACAAACAAATTTGATACATAAATCAATAATCTTATTGTTTTTTTTAAAAGGAATGCAACCATTATGCCAGCTACAACTGTTTACCTGGAAAATTACCAGCCACCAGTATTTAAAATTGAGACGGTGCATTTAAATTTTGATTTATATGACGACCATGCTTTAGTTTCTAATACGATGCATCTCATTCGTCAGCACCAAGGTGCTTTACAACTTAATGGCGAAGAGCTTGAATTGGTTCGAATCAGTATCAATGATATTGAATTAGAGCCTACCGCTTATAAAATTGATTCTATGGGTTTGACTATCGAGAATTGTCCTGATGATTTGATACTTTCCATAGTTACGCGCATCAATCCACAGGAAAATACTGAATTATCAGGGCTTTATCGCTCAAACCATTTATTTTGCACCCAATGCGAAGCGGAAGGTTTTCGTCGCATCACTTATTTTCTTGACCGACCTGATGTATTAGCAACCTACACCACACGAATTTCAGCTGATAAAAAATATTATCCGGTGTTATTGTCAAACGGAAATCTCATCGAGTCAGGCTCAAGTCCCGATGGGCGACATTGGGTGGTGTGGCAGGATCCGTTTAAAAAGCCTTCCTATTTATTTGCCCTGGTTGCTGGGGATTTGGCTTGTGTTAGTGATGCGTTTATCACCGCATCAGGACGTACGGTTGCATTAAAAATTTATGTGGAGCCAGGCAATGAAGATAAATGCACTCATGCAATGGAGTCGTTAAAAAAATCCATGCGCTGGGATGAGGAAGTTTATGGACGAGAGTATGATCTGGATATCTTTATGATCGTTGCTGTCAGTGATTTTAATATGGGGGCTATGGAAAACAAAGGATTAAATATTTTTAATTCCAAGTATATTTTAGCGCGATCCGATACTGCCACCGATCAAGATTTTGCCGATGTTGAAGGAGTAGTTGCTCATGAGTATTTTCATAACTGGACTGGCAATAGAGTAACGTGCCGAGACTGGTTTCAATTAAGTTTAAAAGAGGGGTTAACTGTTTTTCGGGATCAGGAATTTTCCCGTGATATGAATTCTCGCCCGGTAAACCGAATTATGGATGTCAAGCAGTTACGATGTACCCAATTTCCCGAAGATGCAGGAAGTATGGCACACCCGGTGCGTCCACAAGCGTATCAAGAGATTAATAACTTCTATACTGCGACAATTTATAATAAAGGTGCGGAGGTTATTCGCATGCAACATACTCTTTTGGGTGAGGACGGCTTTAGAAAGGGTATGGATTTATATTTTGACCGACATGATGGCCAAGCCGTAACCATTGACGATTTTGTGGCAGCAATGGAAGACACCAATCAGGTGGATATGACCCAATTTAAACGTTGGTATAGCCAGGCAGGAACCCCAGAATTACATGTCAGTAGTACTTATTCCGCCGGTACTTTGACTTTGACCTTGCGACAAAGTTGCCCTGTAACCCCAGATAATTTACCGAAGCAACCGTTTCATATTCCTGTTCGAGTGGCTTTTTTTGATGCCAAGGGCGAGCAAATGGCAAATATTCCCGATATTTTGGAGTTAAAGGAAGAAGAGCAGCACTTTATTTTTAATAATTTGAAAGAGCGTCCGATCATTTCTTTGTTACGAGATTTCTCAGCTCCGGTAAAATTAAACGATGCCCTGACTCAGGATGAACTACTCTTCCTGTTGCGTTATGAGACCGATGGCTATGCCAAATGGGATGCAGCACAACGGCTGATTCTAAATTGTTTAAACGAGTGTTTAAAGTATCAGCAAGAGGAATGGTTCATTCCAGAATCGTTGATTGAAGCCATGAAGCATGTTTTGCTGGATGAATCCTTAGAACCAGACTTACGGGCAGAATTACTTACACCACCAGGTTTTGAGGAGGTGGCAGCAACACTTAAATGCGTTGATGTAACCGCTGTTGAGGCAGTGCGTGATTATTTTCGGCAACAGCTTGGAATTCGATTATTTGCTGAAGCAGCGGAAGTTTATAGAAAATTGTGGCAGACAGAAGATCATCAAATGAATGGTGTCGCTTATGGGCGCAGGAAATTACGGAATGTGTGTTTGTGGTTTATGATGAAGGCAAATGAGGACAAAGTATTAACGACATGTCAGGATCAATTTGCATTGGCGCAAACCATGACGGATCAAATTACAAGTTTTGCTTTGTTGGTGAATAGCCTTAATACAGCAAGTAGGGATAAAGCGATTGAGGATTTTTATCGTCAGTGGTCTACTGATGATCTGGTTTTGGATAAATGGTTTAGCATACAGGCAACGTCAGAATTACCCAACACGTTAGCAGAGGTGAAAAAACTCATTCAGCATCCCTCATTTAGTATGAAGAATCCAAATAAAGTACGTGCTTTAATAGGTGCTTTTTGTCAGGCTAATCCACGCAATTTTCATGCTATAGATGGAAGTGGTTATGCCTTTTTGGGCGACATGCTTCTTATTATTGATGGGATAAACCCTCAAATTGCTGCCCGCCTGGCAACACCCTTCACCAGATGGCAGCGATACGACAAAACCAGACAAAATTTAATGAAAATTCAATTAGAGCGTTTGGCAGAGGAAGAGTTGTCACGGGATTTACAGGAAGTGGTCATGAAAAGTCTGGTGAGTTAATAGGCCATTTAATAATGGCGTTTTAAAGGAGCTACCGTGGTAAACCAGTTCGGAGTAATAGGAAATCCAGTTGCTCATAGTTTATCTCCTGAAATTCATGAACGGTTTGCTACGCAAACCGGAGTAGACTTGTCCTATGTAAAAATCAAAGGCGACCAAATGTTTTTTGAACAAGAGGTCGCTGATTTTTTTGCGCAACAGGGTTTAGGGTTAAATGTCACCTTACCTTTTAAACAAAGAGCGTATGCCCTGGCGCAAAATACCACGGAGCGGTGTCATCGGGCTGGAGCTGCTAATACATTATGGATGGAAAATAAGCAAATACACGCAGACAATACGGATGGGATCGGTTTGATACGTGATTTGAGACGTCATATTACTACCGAAAATTTACGTATTTTAATTCTTGGAGCAGGAGGCGCTTCACGAGGAATTATAGCGCCCTTATTAAGCCTGAATCCTGAAACACTCACTGTTGCGAACAGAACCAAAGATAAGGTACAGCAGTTGCAATATGAATTTCCTGAAATCATTGGTTCAAGCCTGAACGATATTAGTGGCAATTTTAATTTAGTAATTAATGCCACCTCTATGAGTCTAAGCGAAGAGGTTATCTTTTTGTCTGAAGAACTCTTGGGTTTGCAGCCCTTTTGCTATGATTTGGCCTACTCCATTAAAAACATCACCCCCTTTGTTCGCTATGCACAAAGCAAAGGGTGTCCTGCTGTTGATGGATTAGGCATGTTGGTTGAGCAGGCGGCAGAGTCTTTTTATATTTGGCATGGGATTATGCCCGAAACCGGCAGTGTCTTAGAACATTGGCGCTCAATTAAGTGACATTTATTTAAAAAAAGTAGTCACTTCTTCCGCAGAAGCCATCGTGTCACTAAACCCTAAATCCAATAACTCCCTGGTAAATTCTTTTTCAAATAACAAGAAACTTAACAAATCTCCGGACTGATTTTTTGCTCCGAGAATATTAAGTAAATATCTTAATAAAGCAGGCATGGTTTGATAATGAGTCTGTGCCACAGAGGCCATATTTCTACTTGGTCGTAAATGTAAGGTTTTAACCGGTCTCCAGGTAGAACGACGTTTTTTCCATATGGATAAAAGCATGGCTATTTCATTCATCCGATTAACCATTTCTATATCGGTATCCAGATTATCCAGAAACAACCCATTCAACATGTTTCCCAGAATGTGGGCAAAGGGAATTTCACCGTTGCGTAAGGTTTCATGATCGGAAAAAGCGGGCAGTTCGCGAGTTCCTAAAATCATAATCCGGTCTGCTGCAAAACGAATTGCACCCCGCAAAGGAGCAACCAAACCGATACTTCCGTCACCATAATGAAAGCCATCTAAAGGGATAGTTGGAAAAAACAGGGGTAATGCACTCGAGGCCAGAACGTGATTGGCATTAATCGCTGCTTTTTGACTGCCATGGCGAGGATAATTCCAGTCTTGAAAGTCAGTATTATTATCTGCATAGAAAGAGACAGTTTGATGGCTTTCGTAACAAACAGTGATGACTTCCCAAGTTTTTAAGTAACCCTCAGCAATGTTTTGAGAGATGCGGGAAAAGTCGATGGTATCATCGACAAACTCTCTTAGGGGTGTGGTATCAAGTAAATGGCCGGTCTGGCGTTGCTTCATAATCAGGGTGCTTAAATTTCGCATGACCGATTTACTCAGCTCATAATTACTGGCTTTGAAAATTTGCTGACAGCGGATATCACTCCAAATGGATTCAAGTTTATCCAGGGCTGCGGGGAAGTCGTCAGCATGTTCAGCAAGAACCGCTGCATTGATACTGCCTACACTTACTCCGCTGATGATATCAAAAGGTAAGCATTTGGTTTGTAAAATATGACCAACAGCCTTGAGTACGCCTGCCTGGTACGCACCTCGGGCACCGCCTCCTGCTAAATAAAGCGCTTTTTTAACCATTATTTCTTATTTTTATTAAATATACCTGAAAATATAGTTGAATCAGGGGCTACTTAGCAAGGAGAAATCTGTTACGTCATAATATCTTAAGGTTTTATTGCTACTATAAAATTAATATTGTTACTGTTGAGTGCACCATGCGACCTAATCAAAATGAGTTTGTAAACAACCTCGATAAAGCAACACAAATTCTCATCGCAATAGAGCAACCTGTAGACTTTAAAGCCCTGGCTTTAAGACGGAAGAAATTGGCGCAGGAAGCGTTTAATGTGCCAAAATTAAATAAAACCTTGGAAGACATTGAAGAGACAGGTTCCGCAATCAATAGCGCGGGGGAACATATCAGCGGGTTGCAACATACTTCTTTTAGTGAACATATGGCCCAAGGCTTTCATATGGGAGAGCTATTTATGGCTTCTCTTGAGTTCTTCCGCATTCCTCTTGTTTATCTCACTGCGTATATTTTAAATCGAAAGGCGCCGGTCTCATTAAGTAATAACGCGCGTTGGCTTTATTCTGCATGTCTTTTAGGACTTACAATATCTGCCTTATTATTTCCGGTGGCAGCTCCAGTCATTGCCTTTGTAGCGGCAGGGCTTGTTTTTAGTGCTAGTGGTTTTTTACTAATAAAAACTTTGTTTCATAGGTATCAGCTTCATCATGAAAAAAACAAGCTCCACCAAAAAATTATTTTTGAAGAAGATAAGATGGGCCTGATTCAAGAAGAGGCAGGTGTTATTCATGATCTCTTAAGAAAAGCCACTGATGAGGGATGCATTGCTGATATGGTTAGTGAGGTGGCGCAATTAAATGAACAGTATGAGGTACAAAAAGAGAGTATAACTGTTCTAAAAGAAAAAGAATTAAGCTTGAACCAGAAGATTAAAACATCAGGGACTCTAAAGGTGGTTGATAAAAGTATCGCTCTGGGACTGGCATCTTTATCAACAGTGGGTTTGGTTCTGACATTATTTTTTCCACCCATAGGTTTAGCCATGCTATCAGGAGTGGGCTTGGCTGGATGTATTTATTTTGTCGGGAGAGTCGTGTTACCACTGATTAAATCTTTAGCCAATACGTTAATGATTAAAATAAAGGGAAAATCTTTATCCTCTGATGACTCCACTCCAAATACCGTAAATACAACTCCGGATTTGAATAGCGATAATGATGCTCTGGCTGCTGCCGATATTCATTTACATGAATCAACTACAGATGTTTTGGTGGGTCTAATTGGCCGAGAACAGCTTAAACAGGATCCCGTAAAATATACCGCAGGGCTTGCTGAATTGGATGCAGAGGATGTAACTATTCCTCAATCCTATCCTACGTTAACGCCTACTTCTTATTCTGAGCCAGAAGAGGATGAGCAAGAAGGAGAAACGGAAGGTGAAAGCGGTTCTGAACGACCCGAACTTCACTAGAATATATTCATCAGACACATTGCAAAAAGTTCAGATTTCCTTTAAGTTAAAAAATTAACTTCTAAGGGATTAGAATCATGCTGAGCCTCTTTCGTGAGCAACCACGCGCATTTCACATGATTTTTATGTTGGAATTATGGGAACGTTTTGGCTTTTATACAGTTCAGGGGATTTTGACTCTCTATTTCATTCGTCATTTGGGCTACAGTGATATTGAATCTTACTATACCTTCGGAGCTTATTCAGCATTGGTCTACGGTATGGTCATAATTGGAGGTTATTTAGGGGATAGAGTATTGGGTACCAAGCGCACTATTGTCCTTGGTCTTATTGTTCTTTCTTTAGGTTATTTTTCGCTGGCTTTTACTGATAAGGCTCATGTATATCTTGCCATAGGCCTGATTTGTGTCGGCAATGGACTGTTCAAGGCAAATCCATCCAATTTATTGTCCAAATGTTATGACGATCAGGATCCTCGCCTGCATGGTGGGTTCACGCTTTATTATATGGCAATAAATCTGGGTAGTATGGTTGCATTAGTTTTAGGCCCTGCCATATCCAGTCGTTATGGCTATTCATACGCTTATCTTTTAAGTGCTATTGGACTGGTCATTGGTCTTGCCAATTATTGGTTTCAACGCCAGTATGTGGAACACATTAATACAGAGGCTGATAATCGAACCATTACATCTATTCATTGGATAATGGTATTGGCAGGCGTAATTATTCTTACTCAGTGTTCTGCCTATTTATTACAGCATGTCATGCTGGCCAAGAATTTACTGTGGTGTATTACGGTACTTGTTGTGGGTATGTATGTCTATCTGATGAAAAAGGAAAATAAAGCGTCCTGTCTGCGCATGCTAGTTGCTTTTGCTTTAATGCTTGAAGCGGTGTTATTTTTCACGTTGTATCAACAGATGCCAACCTCACTAAATTTATTTGCCGTAAATAATGTAATGCCTGATTTATTGGGTATTCGCATTGATGCTCAAAGTTTCCAGGCGTTAAATCCAATCTGGATAGTTCTATTGAGTCCGGTTTTAGCCGCATTATATCGCCACCTTCATGTGAAGGGGGTGGTGTTTTCCATGCCTTACAAGTTCGCTTTAGGTATGACTATGTGTGGAATCAGTTTTTTGATGCTTTATTTTGCTCGATATTTCTATACCGGTAATGGAATAGTTTCTTCCTGGTGGCTTATTTTCAGTTATTTATTTCAAAGTCTGGGCGAATTGCTGGTCTCTGCATTAGGGGTAGCGATGGTTGCTGAATTAGTCCCCGCTCAAATTGCAGGATTTGTAATGGGAATGTGGTTTTTAACCTCAGCCGTAGCAGGATTTATTGGCGCGAGTGTGGCGTCATACACTGCGTTACCTGCACATATAAAACCCGGGGTTGAGTCGTTGATGATATATACTAATGTTTTTGCCTGTATTGGAATTGTGACGTTGGTTATAGCTGTTGCCATGTGGCTGGTTTCACCTCTTCTGAGCCGTTATATGACGACCGACGGGGATAATGAAAATGAAATTGAGTCAGCGGAATATTCAACAACCTATATTCCTAGCCATTGAATCAATTGATTGCCGTATATTATGATACAAGAGGTTTAAATGATATTGGGTTATGTCAAATCCCGTAATACGACTTCGTCTATTACGGGCTACATGATTATTAAATTGTAGCCTGCATTAGCGAAGTGTAATGCAGGTTTACTAATAAACGCACAGTCGATCAATCTTTCTGGAAGAATCCTCAAATAACACACGCAAATCAGTCAAAAAAATTCCAATTAACAAAATCTTATCTGTTTTTTTACACGGAGTTAATGTTTATTTAATAAAAAATGTTTAAACTATAACCAGATTTTTGGAGATGTTCTTAGGATAAGATAATTTACCTTGGGGTTTGATAATGAGCGTATCAGTTAATTTAGGTCCGCGTTCAAAAGAATTACTGAACGAGTTTAATCTACTTTGCCCTTCTGATTCGCAATCCTGGGACCTTTCTGCCCCTGTTCCATTAAAGGTTATCGTTGCCTGGTTGCAGCACAAAATGGAATATCCCTCTTCGATTAATACCAAAAAGAAAAAAAAGATTGATTTCACCCTCGCTAACTTACAAAATGAACTGATGCGAGACATTGTTCTTGCGCTATCCGCAGAACAAAATAACATATCGCCAATAGTGAAAAAGACATCCAGGGCTAATAAAGCAAAATTTATCATGCTCGCTGTTGCAGGCACGTTGTTAGCAGCTTGCGAAGGCTTTGACAGTATTACAACGATGCTTAGCGTATTTTCGTTACCCGCATCCGTGATACTCATGGTGGGATTTGTTTTTTCGGCATTATCGGTGGTTGTTTTCTATGGCTTTGATTTAGTCCAGGTGTCGCAAAATCTGGGAATCGCGTTAAAAGATGCTCCTAAATTGCTGGATGTTTATTTGCTACAAATGGAGGAGATCAAAACAATAAGAAAAAAAATAGGGAGAATGATTATAAGCTCTGAATTATCTAATGAGGATGAGGACTTATCAGAATTACTCGTAACCTTAGAGATGTTGGAATTTCGATTGGCTAAGCTGGTTGAGGATAGTAAATTCTTTAAAAATGCAGTACAAAGTCCTAAAATGATATTAGCCAAAAATATTTTTGCAGGAGTAGCAGGGCTATTATTTTTTGGTGGTGGTTTTTTTGCGGGACAGTCAGTTGCATTATTCATGTTGAGTCTGGTACTGACCGGAATGACGGTTACATCGATTCCTGTTGTCGCGTTAAGTGTGGTTGTTGGTTTGGCTGCCTTTAGCCTCTACTGGTATATTGAACGAGTTGGTTTAAAAGCGTTAATAAGTGGATGGTTTGGGCTTGATGAAGAGAAAATCAAAGACTTACCCGATGAAGAACTACTTAACGTTCAATGTGAAAAGATTAGTGTTATAAAAAATTATATATCCTCGAAGATTATGGATAAAAACATAAAACCTGATGTTGAACAAACAAAAGAGCAATACTCGGGTGACTTATCCAGTCGCAATAAACCTTCCCAAGCTATTAAAATAAGAGTTTCTACAAACAAACAAGGATTGCTTTACCCTAAACCCGTAAATCAGGACCATAAAAACAATGTTGGTGATGTTGCGTATTCGGGTCATGCATATTCATGTTAAGTGATTCCAGTGGTAAATAAACCAGTAACGATTGGCCCTGCAGATAATCAGGATTAGTTGATATAAAAAAGTCATTTAGTGTGTTTTCATCATCATAAACAGGAGTTCGGCTTCTGATCGGCAAAAGAGGTGAGTTAATAACCATAGGATGGCTATTATAATCTACCCAACCATAGTTTTTTTTCAACTCATGCACTATCCCAGCAATTCTCTCAGGTACAGGAGTCAATGGACTTGGATATATAGCATCGCTTATCTGCGATAAATACTCGTAAGTAGAAGGGGTATTCGCTGCTGCGATATAATAAATCTCTTCTTGGGGATGTTGCAAGGTATCGCTCATAATATGATTAAGTCCCATTTGAGAACTATTTGCCAGGATTTTATAATCAGGATGGTGATATATAAAAGAAAGATAAGTAATAATTTTTTTCCCGCCCCATGAAATATGTTGTTTTCTTGTATGTGTAAATCCAGCTAAATCATCATTCATTCCATATAAAGCGGTAATTTCAGCTTCTTCCTGAGGTTGAAGTTTAAAAATAAAGCGTAACTCCTCCTCATTCCCCACGTGATAAAAGGTACTCAGAAAGCGATATAATTTATGTAACATCGGTTTGGGAAGTTCGTGTCGTTCACTTATTGGAATGGAATTTTGTGATAAAACGTCAAGTTTTTTCATGGCTCTCTCCTTAAACTATCCATGTAATAACATTATTCCCTATTTAGAGTACGGCGAGCAGATGAAATTGGTCAATAATTTAGCACTGTCTTCTCTTTAAAGTAATAGTATGGATTAAATAATTGTCAACTAAAGTAAGTCTAGAAGACCAGGGTAAGCGCTTCTAAATTTATACCCTAAAAGCTCCTTTTCCCTATGTGCCGTGCTTTATACACGGCATCCAGATGATCTTATGTCAAAGCTCTGAGCTGGATTCCGAGCATAAAGCGCGAAACGTAAGTATTTGGATAAAAATGAGACAATTCCAACGTGTTATTAGCTTGCGAGCTTGGGTATCCCTCAAAATATTATGTTCTTATATAATGCATAATGTTTGTTTGTCATCCCCACGAAGGTGGGGAACCATCCAAATATTAAGCAAATTGCCACTTTATTGGATAGATCCCCACCTTCGTTGGGAAGACAACTAATTAATTCACAACATTATGTACATTAAAAATATGAGGGAATAACCTCAGCTTGCGAGAGTAAGACAACTCAATAATTCACAACATTATTATGCATTAAAAATTATGAGGGGATACCTCCGCTCGTGAGGCTATCCTTTATTTTCTGTCTGGTCGCCCCAGTTAAATATTTAAAATATTTTTAACAAAAGGAATAGTGATTTTGCGATGAGCAGCAAGAGAGGCATCATCCAGGCGATTAAGTAATTCATGTAAATCATGCATGTTTCGGGAGCACCGATTAAGGAGAAAATGTCCGACGCCCTCAGGTAAATCGAAACCTCTTTTAATTGCATGAAGCTTAAGGGTTCTAACTTTTTCATCATCATTCAACTCATTGAGTTGAATCACTAGCCCCCATCCTAACCGGGAGCGTAAATCTGCCAGTTCAATCGGCATCAAGACAGGCGGCAGATTGCCTGAAATAATTAACAGGTTTTTTTCCTGATCTTTAATGCGATTATAAAGATGAAATAAAGCTTCTTCCCATACGGGATCATGAGCAATTTCCTGGATATCATCAATGCATACCAAGGCTTGATCTTCCAGGCCTTCAATCGATTGAGGCCCCCATTCCTTAAGTAACGCTAAAGGCAAATATATTGCAGAGTGCGTGGAGTTGACTGCTTGACAACAGGCTTGCAATACGTGGGATTTTCCGCTGCCTTTTGCTCCCCACAGATAAAGTAATCTGTCTTCTTGATGATTTAGCATGGCCTTTATTTGCTGCTGAAGTAACGCATTGTTTTGCCAATTAAAGTCATCAAGTGTCGCTTCGTCATTTAATTTGATGGCTAAGGCTAACTGCTTATTCATTTTACCATTTCTTTTTGTGGCCAGGCTTTCTGGTATCCTAACCAGCCATAATGAATATAGGTAATGGCGGTGGTAAACGCGGTCAGATAAATTAAAATATCCACAAGGTAGGGTGAAATTTGAAAATAGGCCAATTCGAACAGACATAAAGTGACTAATGCCAGCTGAAATGTCGTATTAAACTTGCTTAGACGAGAAGGTTCGAAATCCAGTTTGCGTTGGATGAACCAATACCAGGCTACGACACCTAATGAAATAGTGAAGTCACGCAAAAACACTAAAATAACCAGCCACCAGGGTAAAGAGCCAATTAATGCTAACGAGATAAAACTTGATGCAACCAGCAATTTATCCGCAAGAGGGTCAACAAAAGAGCCGAAGAAGCTTTGCCACTGATAATGTCGAGCGAGCCAGCCATCAAGCCCATCAGTAAATCCAGCAAGAATAAACGTATAAAATGCACTAACATACTGATGATGATATAAAAACATCAGGAAGGGAACAATAAGTCCCAAACGAAATAAGGTTAGAGCATTAGGTATATGTTTTAATATCATGTGTTATACGATAATTTAATTTCTCTTAGTGAAATTACTTTAAGAGAATGATTACGCCAACCGTCACTACTCAAGCACAGCGTGTTCTATGGCAATATTATATTCTAGTTTATACAATCCCGCTCCCTGTGTCACGTTATTGCAGCACCAATCGTATTCATTCAATAAATGACAGGAAGAGTCAAAATACCCTGAGTTTCGCCGGATCGTCGCAAGTATTGTGATTAATGAAGGGATTTGATTGCTGGGACATTAGTTTTTTATGCTGTTTAATAAGACTAATAATCACCCTTTCCTCCCTTTTTAGGTTGGGCTGCTCGCAATTATCAGTAAGTTCATTAAATACATGTTCCATCACGTGGATTAATTTATTCCACAAAATATGCGGCTGAATTTGGAATTCTTTTAGGAACCATTCAATCCAGCATTCTAGATTATAATGGATAGTATTTTGGACAAAAAGGATAGGTAATGCGTTTAAATCGGAAGTAATAAATAATGCATCATCTGGTAAATCAGGGGGGCTGTATTTTAAATGAGGAACTCTGCCAATAACAAGATGATCTACGCTACGGATAACAATTCCGTGTGGCTTGCCATCATCTAAAATAATGAGTAGTTCGGTGAGTGGAGAGGTTACAACCACACCAAATTTAATAAGCAAGGTTAGTTGCCCATACAACAATAAATGACAATATTCCTGAAAGTATTCAATTGGAGAGAGAAAACTGTTTTTAATAATCTCCCCTAGTAACGAAGTATGTGTTAGTGGGGAGATATTAAAAAGGCTGGCTAAAGGGATTAATTTCTGTGATGGGGTAATAAACTCTAAAGGATTTTGACGTATCGTTACTGAAAGTTCATTTTGTTGATTGGTATTGAGAGAAGAGTCCTTCATGGCTAACCGTGCCCAATCTTTAGCTAAAAAAAGATGATTTCGACACTCTTGCTTGAGTAACATACAGAGCCAATTGGAGATGACTGGACCATAATGTTCCATATCAGTCGCTCTGGGGGGAATGTCTATAGCATTGACACAACTCGCCAATTTTAGGTGAATTTTTTGATTGGATGCCGGGATATGTGTTTTAAAGGCCATCGAGGGGAAAACGGTTTGATGGTGGGGAAATAATATTAAAAATCTATCATCTATTAAATCCTTACACAGGTTCTGCAATTGATGTCGCCATTGCCAGGGATGAATTGGAATTGGGTAGTATTTGTCCGGGTTTAATCGGTTTAACATTAATTTCTCCTGCCATTTTCGATACTCATCAGGGAATTCATTGGCCATTATAGCGTCCATGTCGTTTGATTGGGATGCAATGAGGGCTTTTGTTTTAGCAAGAGCAGCCCAATGCAGGTGCATTCTTCCCTGAAATTCAGGACAATATTGTAATACTTCCCTTCTCGTGAAACCGATTTTTGCACGAAAAGCCGGGTTATAGGGATCTCCCTTATTTCCCCATTGCTCCAGAAAAGTAACGCACTCGTGCGCATCAATACTCTTGTTTAACCAAGTCCATAAGGCACCATAAGAAGAGGCTTGTTTTATAATTTGCGCATTCCATCGCTCTTTATAAGCTAAAGCAAGGGCTTCATTAGCAATGGACTCATTAACATCACGATGAATAGTTTTCCATTGACAGAGAATACTTTCAGAAGCGGGATTTTTTTTGAAGAGGTTTAATTGATTAATATAATCATGAATATTATGGCTAATAATGGGAGATGGAATTAATTCATCATCTAATGCTGCGCGCTGAAGACGGTGTAATGCATCCTGATGCGCGCGCGTTATAAAATGATCAATTTGATGTTGTGAGTAACCAATCCCAATTTCAAAAAGTAAAAAACGTAATTGGTGACTTAACTCATTGAAACTGCCAAATGCCAATGCCATAGTTCTTCCAAAATGAATGATTTTTATCAATATAAATGATAATCATTCTCATTTGCAAGCCATAGATCTATTTAATTAAAAATTTAATCAAAGAGTTTGGGTGAATGACTTATGAATCAATTTATTTGTGCTTTTCTTCATTTTTCCGATATAAAATAGCTGTATTTCCAATCATTTGTACGAGTTCAGCCTGAAGTTGGGCACAGAGATCATGGGTAATAGCAATACGATCCTCTTTCTCTGCTCCATTTATTTTTACTTTTATTAATTCATGAGTTAAGAGCGCATTACTGGTTTCTGCAACAACAGCCTCAGTTAATCCTTTAGCGCCAATAAGAATAATAGGTTTTAAATGATGGGCCTGAGCTTTAAGCGATTTTTTTATCGAAGTATCCACAAAGGTTCTCTAAAATATTAAATGGCAAATTATTGCACGTTTTGCTGGGAAAAGGTAGTGAAATTAAGTATCATAGGAGAAATTGAATTACTCTATGAATGGAATGAAGCGAACTAAAAGCAGTAAACGTTGGTTGGAAGAACATTTTAATGACGTTTATGTGAAAAAAGCCCAGGCCGAAGGGTATCGCAGTCGTGCTGTATATAAGTTGAAAGAAGTTGATGAGAAAGAGTTGCTCATTAAACCCGGAATGACCGTGGTTGATTTGGGGGCAGCCCCCGGGGGCTGGACTCAATACGTATCTCAGCAAATGCAAGGGCGGGGGCGAATTGTTGCATTGGATATTCTTCCTATGGATGCTTTGCCTGACGTAGATTTTATACACGGTGATTTCCGTGAGGATGAGGTGCTGCAACAGTTAATAAATTTAATTCCGGCACGTAGCTTAGACTTGTTATTATCAGATATGGCCCCAAATATGAGTGGCAGCAGCGCAATAGATATACCCAGAGCGATGTATCTGGTCGAGTTGGCATTTGATTTTGCAGAGAAAATGTTAAAGCCTGGTGGCAGTATGTTAGTGAAAGTGTTCCATGGCTCCGGGTTTGATGATTTAGTGAAACAGGCGCGAGGATCTTTTGAAAAAGTCACCATACGTAAACCACAAGCCTCAAGATCTCGCTCAAAAGAAACCTATTTGCTGGCAAAGGGCTATAATTTATAGTAGCTTTATATATATCTCATTTTTAATGAAACAACAGTTTAGAGCGGTGATTAATTTACAAAAGTTCACGTTCTCTCAAACACAGCTGTAAGTAACTAACGAGGTTAATACTTTGAACGACATGGTTAAGAATTTATTTTTATGGCTGATTATAGCGATTGTTTTGGTCTCTGTATTCAGTAACTTTGGACCGCGTAATGCTGTTGCTGAGAAAGTATCTTACAGTCAGTTTCTGAAAGAAGTTGATCAGGGGATGATTAACTCCGTGACCATAGAAGATAACAAGATTATTAAAGGCATGACGAAAAACAACAAGCGTTTTGTTACCTACATGCCCATGCAGGATAATGCTTTATTGGGTGAGTTGTTGAAAGGCAAGGTTGATGTAAGTGGTCAGGAAAAACAACAGGAAAGTTTCTTACTACATCTCTTTATCAACTGGTTCCCAATGCTGCTATTAATTGGAGTATGGATATTTTTCATGCGGCAGATGCAAGGTGGTGGTGGCCGCGGGGCAATGTCTTTTGGTCGATCCAGAGCGCGGTTACTGGGTGAAGATCAGGTCAAAGTTACTTTTGCTGATGTGGCAGGAGTTGATGAAGCTAAAGATGAAGTGAAAGAGTTAGTGGATTTTTTACGAGATCCTACCAAATTTCAGAGCCTGGGTGGGCGGATTCCGCGAGGAGTTTTATTGGTTGGTTCACCAGGTACAGGTAAAACACTTCTTGCTCGAGCTGTAGCCGGTGAGGCAAAAGTTCCCTTTTTTACTATTTCTGGTTCGGATTTTGTTGAGATGTTTGTTGGTGTAGGTGCTTCGCGAGTACGTGATATGTTCGAGCAAGCAAAGAAACATGCCCCATGTATTATTTTTATCGATGAGATTGATGCCGTAGGTCGTCACCGGGGTGCCGGTCTTGGCGGTGGTCATGATGAACGGGAGCAAACGCTAAACCAGCTCCTTGTTGAAATGGATGGTTTTGAAGGTAGTGAAGGAGTAATCGTGGTTGCAGCCACAAACCGCCCTGATGTTTTAGATCCTGCATTATTACGCCCCGGACGTTTTGACCGGCAGGTCGTTGTTCCCTTACCTGATATCAGAGGTCGTGAGCAAATTCTAAGAGTTCATCTGCAGAAAGTTCCTGTGGATGGTAGCGTTGAGGTAATGCCAATTGCTCGTGGAACCCCCGGATTTTCAGGTGCCGATCTGGCAAATCTGGTTAATGAAGCCGCATTATTTGCCGCGCGAGCCAATAAGCGCAAGGTTGGAATGATAGAGCTCGATAAAGCAAAAGATAAAATCATGATGGGCGCAGAACGACGTTCAATGGTTATGGATGATAATGAGAAAAAATTAACCGCTTATCATGAAGCTGGCCATGCCATTGTAGGCTTGTCAGTTCCTGAGCACGATCCGGTTTATAAAGTATCCATTATTCCTCGGGGGCGGGCTCTTGGGGTAACAATGTTTCTACCGGATCAAGATCGTTACAGCCACAGCAAACGTCGTCTTGAAAGCCAGTTATCCAGTCTTTTTGGTGGGCGAATTGCTGAAGAGCTTATTTTTGGAGTTGAAAGTGTTACAACAGGCGCATCAAATGACATCATGCGCTCTACAGAAATAGCACGTAAAATGGTTACCAGCTGGGGCTTATCCACTTTAGGTCCTCTTACTTTCGGTGAAGAAGAGGAAGAAGTATTTTTAGGTCGCTCAATGAACAAGCACAAGGAAATGTCTGATCGAACGGCGCAACAAATTGATGAAGAAGTTCGTGCAATTATCGATAGAAATTATCAGCGTGCGAAAGAAATTTTAGTTGCCAATATGCAACAACTACATTTGATGGCTGAAAGTCTTATTAAATATGAAACCATTGATGCCAAGCAAATACAGGAAATCATGTCTGGCAAAGAACCAACACCTCCAGAAGATTGGGACTCATCAAAACCTTTGGATAAGAGAGATGCTCCAAATGATGCACCTGCAAAATCGATTAATGACGATACAATAGAAAATCCTGCTCGAGAGCATTGATTTATATTCAGATATTGCAAGTGAGAATCAGTTGACTCCAAATCAATTTATGGACTGGTTGTTATCTTATAACCAGTCCACTTCTAATTCCATTTCTGATAAACCATTAATAATGGGGATAGTCAATGTAACGCCTGATTCATTTTATGATGGGGGCAGTTACATCCATCCTGACCGAGCGTTTCATCACGCTATGAATTTAATAGACCAGGGAGCAGATATAATTGACGTGGGTGGAGAGTCCACGAAACCTGATGCTATTAAAACGCCACTGTCGTTGGAACTCGACCGGATTATCCCAGTAATCCAAAGGATTCGGCAAAACGCTACGATTACACTCTCTATTGATACCTATAAACCAGAGGTAATGAAAGCAGCAATCAATGCTGGAGCGAATGTTATTAATGATATATATGCATTGCGTCAACCAGGATCATTAGAAGCCGCTGCCGATTTAAAGGTTCCAGTATGCTTGATGCATATGCAAGGTAACCCAACTACTATGCAGGTTAAACCTAATTATCCGCATGGCATAATGAGTGATATAAACGAATTTTTTTGGCAACGTATTAACGCGTGCCAGGAAGCTGGAATTTTAAGGTCACATTTAATTTTGGATCCTGGTTTTGGGTTTGGCAAATCCGTTAAAGATAACTTAAGCTTAGTAAAGTATATCAATAATTTTACTCAGTTTAATATACCCCTCTTGTTAGGGGTTTCTCGTAAAAGTACCATAGGTGCATTATTGGATAAGAAGGTTGAGGACCGATTGATTGGGAGCATAGGGCTGGCAATTTATGCATACCTTAATGGAGTTAAAATAATCAGAACCCATGATGTGGATGAAACCAGTCAGGGGTTAAAAATAATCCGTTCGATTGAACAGGCGCCATAGGTTGCCCAATCAACATTAATAAGAATATGAATATATAGAGGTTAGGATGAGTCAACGTAAATATTTTGGTACTGATGGGATACGTGGTCATGTTGGGCTGTCAAGTATTAATCCTGAGTTTGTTTTAAAATTGGGATGGGCTGTTGGTCGGGTTTTGGCTAATGGGCAAAGAAAGAAAGTGGTGATCGGTAAAGACACCCGAGTATCAGGATACATGCTGGAGTCTGCTTTAGAGGCAGGCCTATCTGCTGCTGGAGTAGATGTCGCCCTATTAGGTCCGATGCCAACTCCTGGAATTGCGTATCTTACCCAAACCCTTAGAGCTAATGCAGGTATTGTAATAAGTGCTTCTCATAATCTGTTTGAAGATAATGGAATCAAATTTTTTTCTTCCGAGGGTGGAAAATTACCGGATAGCGTTGAATTAGCCATAGAGGATGAGTTAGAAAAAAAATTACAGACGGTATCCTCGGCAGCATTAGGAAAAGCGACACGTATTACGGATGCAACCGGACGTTATATTGAATTTTGTAAATCAACTATTCCATCCATGAGCCGTTTATCAGGGTTAAAGATAGTGGTTGATTGTGCTAATGGGGCAACTTACCATATTGCCCCCAATGTTTTTGCAGAACTTGGCGCAGAGGTTCTTTCCATTGGTGATCGGCCAAATGGGTTTAACATAAACCAAGATTGCGGCTCTACCTCACCCGAGTTGTTAAGTAAAAAAGTGCTAGCCTCTGGGGCAGATATAGGCATAGGACTTGATGGTGATGGAGATCGAGTTATTTTAGTAGATGCCAAAGGGAATTTGGTAAATGGTGATCAAATTATTTACATCATTGCGAGAGATCGTCATCAAAGAGGATGTTTGCATGGAGGGGTAGTTGGTACTTTGATGAGCAACTACGGGCTTGAGCTGGCTATTTTAGATCTTGGAGTTCCATTTCTTCGGACCAAAGTGGGCGATCGTTATGTTTTGGAAGCCTTACGAGAAAAGGACTGGAAAATTGGTGGTGAATCTTCAGGCCATATTGTTTGTCTGGATAAGACTACTACGGGCGATGGGATAATAGCCGCATTACAAGTTTTATCCATCATGGTAAAACAGGAAAAAACTTTAGAGCAGCTGACTCAAGGCGTAACTTTGTTGCCGCAATCACTAATCAATCTGAAAACAGATCATGCCATAGCCCTGGCAGAAGATTCTCAAGTGATTGAGGCGGTAAAGAATATGGAACATAAAATGATGGGTAAGGGTCGTGTATTGCTAAGACCTTCAGGAACTGAGCCCTTATTGCGCGTCATGGTAGAAGGAGCGAATGAATCTCTGGTGAAACAACAGGCACAACATTTGTGCGATGAGATCATTCTGATTAACGCCAGATTAAATGACACCAAATCATCTGTTTAACTATATCCCTGAGCAGGAGCACTCTTTAAGAATTGCCCTGCTTCCTCCAACATTTTATCGGACCTGGTTCTAAAAAACCCGGGTCTCTTTCGGTATTCATGTTCCGGAATTTGCGATAACTTGCCGATAATTAATTTAAAAAAATCTTCAATAGCCTCCCATATTTTAAAAAATCCTCGATGACGTTTTAAAGGAGTAAACCGAGGGTCATGGTGAAATGATCTAAGAAATTCATAAGAGTCAGGACCCTTATTATGTGTTTGTTTACGAATTAATGATAAGGAATTTAATGTTTGTATGACCTGCATCAGTAGATTCGCCTCTAAAGGAGAACCAATTTTCAATGTGTTGTATTGCTTGTATAAATGATGTAATTCCCGAGGACAGTTATTCGGTGTGATTTGGGTGTCGGAAACTATAAAATCAGGTTTAAGAGCAAGTAAACGATTAAGTCCTTTATGCGGTTCTGGACATAATTGGATATAATGTTCAATTACATAATCGCTGCGTGGCTTTTGTAACTCGAATAATAAGTCATTCAAAAAATGTGAGGATTGGATCAAAGAATTTTTATCATTATTAACCATAATTAACGTATATATATCGTGATACCACTGTTGTATGTTCTCAGGATAAGTACTGATAATATTAGAGATTGAATTATGGGTGTTAGAACACATGAACTGGATGGTTTTTATCTCACAATCAGGCGCTTCAACAGGTATTTCAACGATAGTCTGATTGGAGTTTAAAACGGAAGGCATCTCAGTATTTATACAGGATTCTGAAATAGAACTTGAAGGTGTTTCATGTTCTGTTCTAAGTTCCTGAGCGTGATGATTGTCTGGTTCAGACAAGGTTGGTGATATTTTATTCAAATCTAATGAAGCGGCTTCCAATAATATACAATCTATTAATTCATGTATCTGAGTCGTTATATGTTCTATATTTTGCGGATTCCTTTGCAGGGCGATAGATTTTATTTTAATTGTGGATTTTAGTTTAAGGCACTCTGCATTGAGACTGTCTACTTGCGTTTGCAGGTTAAGAAATGCAGTGCATCGGTCTATTTCTGCGAGCCTCTTATTTTTTTCGTCTTCTGTTTCTTTAAAATTGTGGTTTTTTGGTAATAGCAACGAAGTGTCATTTGTTGGCCATAGCCCGTACCTGGCTCTTAAAGAAACAACCTCTTCCTCAGTTTCAATTAATGTGTTCAGAGGCGGCAATGCTAATTTGATTTGATCTTTTCGATGGGAGATCTGAGGTAAACTTTCAATCAGAGTAAGAAAATAGTCTATGGCAGGTGCATTTTCAAAATCGAACGGAAGATTTAAATTAGGGATTAATTTGATAATATTAAATGCTTCTGCAATTAATTCAGTAATGTTCCATTCAGAACGTTGTGGTTTCCATATTTCTAATTGTTCCTTGTGTCTGTTAACCTGGCTCAATTGGGTTAACAAGTGACGCTGATTTTTTAGTAAGTTCAGAAAGGTTACTGTGTCTTTATATCGGTTTTGTTCTTCGTTATAATTAATTTCCTGACCCCATCTGTACCAGGCCAAAGGATTTATATAGGATGTGATTCCATCAATTTTATCCTCGTAAGAAGAGATAAAGCTATTAATATCACTACATTTTTCAAATTCATCCATTAGTTGCTGTTTAAACGGTGCAGATAAAGAAAAAATATCGATTTTTTCTTTAATGGTGCGGAGCTCAGTATTTATCCTCTGTATTACAAGCACGAAATCATTGATTTTTTGTTTAACATCGTCTCCTGATAATTGCGCGGCAAATTTCTTTTGCAGGTCATCTATCAGCACCTCTAATTTTTCCAGCTGGATTATTTCATTGTTAACATCAGTTATTATTCTTAAAAAATCCTTAATATCAGAGTTCAAAGAACAGGAAACCCCTGATTGCTTCACTTTGTTTATATATATGATAGCATCTTTGTCCAGATCTTTGATCCGGTTTAAGGCTTGTAAACGATTATGCTCTTCATCGATTTTGTTTAATTGTGACAAATAGTTCTGCACACTTTCTCTTTGTCCAAAACTATCTAAAGTATCACTCGGAGTTGCTGATTGAGACTCTGATAAGTAAGCACATAAGGGCTCATAAATACTTTTATAAAGAATTTGTGCGTCGTTGGAGAATGAGGCAATTTGACTTTCAAGCTCTTGAATCTGAATGGTGCTGATTTGTATTTCATCACGATACATTTTAATTTTAGAAATTTGCTTTAAGTTATTTGTTTTAAGTTTTAATTCCAGCAATTTATTCCATATTAATGCCAAATTTTCAGGTATAGCTATTTCATTGGTTGGTTCTACAAATGCGATTAAGTCGGATAATTCATTGGGATCAATGGGTTTTGATAGTTTGGAAATACCATGAATGAGTTTTTGAATGATTTCTTTCATCAAAGCCGCCTCCTTGTGTCCTCTTTAGAATTCTATATAAATAACTGGACTAAGCAAGAGGTATCTGACAATTTGTAAAAAAACATGACAATGTCACTAAAAATATATGCCGAGATGCTACACATCTGATCTAAGTTTGGGTATAGTCCAACTGTGAGTATCGGAGGATGTGATGAGACTGAAAATGGTTGCTGGCAATTGGAAAATGAATGGCCAAATTCAGCAAGTGACTGCTTTAACCCATGAATTAAAAAATTTAATTGATTCAGCGATTGAGGCCGAAATAATTATTTTTCCACCCGCTATTTACCTTCATCTTATACAGAATGTTTTAGGATCAAGTAAGATAAAACTGGGTGTACAAAATATTTACCCTAAAGATTTTGGGGCGTACACTGGGGAGATGTCACCTCCAATGGCTCAGGAATTTAATTGTCGCTATGTGTTAGTCGGCCATTCGGAGCGAAGACAGTATTTTAATGAAGATGAAAAATTTGTCGCACAAAAATTCCACCATGTGAAAAGTCATGGTATGATACCCATTCTTTGTGTGGGTGAAACGCTCATAGAGCGCGAAAAAGGCCAAACTGAGCAAGTAATAGCCAAGCAGTTGCGGGCTGTTACAGATGTAAGTAAAGAACATTGTTTTCGAGGTTGTGTTATAGCTTACGAGCCTGTTTGGGCAATAGGCACAGGTAAAACTGCTTCCCCAGAACAAGCTCAGGAAATACACCAGTTCATCAGAGAATTGGTAGCAGAATTAAATTATAGTGATGCTGAGCGTTTAACGCTCCTCTACGGGGGTAGTGTAAACGAAGATAATGCCAAGGCATTATTTTCCATGCCGGATATAGATGGTGGTTTGGTAGGCGGCGCATCATTGAACGCGAAACAGTTTGTGGAAATTGTAAAATGTATCAATTGATATTAATGGTTCATGTACTAGTTGCGGTTGCTTTAATCGGACTGGTTCTTATTCAACACGGTAAAGGTGCTGATATTGGAGCAGCTTTTGGTTCTGGCGCGTCAAATACTTTATTTGGTAGTCAGGGAACAGGTGGTTTTTTATTTAAACTAACTGGTGGTTTAGCGATGACCTTTTTTGTCACCAGCTTAATGCTTTCCTACTCAGTTTCAATGCAGTATCAGAAAGCAGAACAACAGGCTATTCCACAACAAAATAATGCACCGGTGACCTCCGTACCTGTTCCGGTTGAGTAAAATAGTCAATAAACACGATAGATATAAATTAAAGGGACAAATAATTTATCACCTACATTAAAATGTGAGTGATAAACTCCCTTGTATAGATTATGCCGAAGTGGTGAAATTGGTAGACACGCCGTCTTGAGGGGGCGGTGGCGTAAAGCTGTGCCGGTTCGAGTCCGGCCTTCGGCACCATTTTAATCCGAGTAAGGTGAGCTCATGTTATCTCAATATTTACCCATTCTCATTTTCATAATTATTGGATTGGGATTAGGTCTGGCGATGATAGGTGCCAGTTCGTTACTTTCCAGGCATAGTCCGGATGAAGCGAAAAATGCACCTTACGAATGCGGTTTTGGCGCATTTGAAAGCTCTCGCATACCCTTTGATGTCAGATTTTATCTTGTTGCTATATTATTCATAATTTTTGATTTGGAAACGGCATTCTTTTTTCCATGGGCATTGGCTCTGCGTAAAATTGGCTGGTTTGGTTTTGCGGGGATGATGTTATTTCTTGGGTTATTGGTTATTGGATTTATTTATGAGTGGAAACAGGGCGCATTAGAGTGGGAATAATTTCATCCCTGACCCTGGTTGGAAATCCTTTTGGTATTTCTTTTATTTTAATAATTGTTTAGAGGCGAGCTATGGCTGTTGCAGAATTGCAAAAAAGTGGCTTTGGAACGACTACAGTTGACAAATTGGTTGGTTGGGCTCGAAGTGGGTCAATGTGGCCGATGACTTTCGGTTTAGCCTGCTGTGCAGTTGAAATGATGCATGTGGGCGCTGCACGATATGATCTGGACAGATTTGGTATTATATTTCGTCCAAGCCCTCGTCAATCTGATGTAATGATAGTAGCGGGCACCTTATGTAATAAAATGGCTCCTGCATTGCGTAAAGTATATGATCAAATGCCTGAACCCCGTTGGGTCATTTCTATGGGCTCATGTGCAAATGGCGGAGGATATTATCATTATTCTTATTCAGTAGTTCGTGGATGCGATCGAATCGTGCCTGTTGACGTCTATGTTCCAGGATGTCCTCCTACTGCAGAAGCACTTCTTTATGGCATTATTCAACTACAAAATAAAATTAGGCGCAAACCTGTATTGGAAGCCTGAACCGGATCATCAAAGGTGCAGAATTAGATGACTAAAAACGAATATTTAATTGAACAGCTCAATGTTGAATTGGGAACTAACATAACTCAAATCAATCTTGCTTATGATGAAGTAACCATAGAGTGTACTGCTCAGAATATAAAACCGCTTTTATTGGAACTCCGTGATCGGGAGGTTTTTGCGTTCGATGAGCTCATTGATCTGTGCGCCGTTGATTATCTCTATTATGGTGAATACGACTGGGAGACAGAGTCAGCAACAGAAAATGGTTTTTCTCGAGGAGTTGAACGACTTGAGTCCAAAGCTTACGCATTGGAAAAACCAAGATTTGCAGTAGTTTACCACTTATTATCGACTCAATTGAATCACCGTTTACGAGTTAAGTTATTTATTGATGAAACCAATTTGATGATACCTTCGGTACACGATTTGTGGAAAGGTGCAAATTGGTTCGAACGTGAAGCCTATGACCTATATGGTATTTTATTTGAGGGTCATCCTGATTTAAGACGTATATTGACCGACTATGGATTTATTGGTCATCCCTTTCGAAAGGATTTCCCTCTTAGTGGTCAGGTAGAGATGCGCTATGATGCTAAATTACAGAAAGTTATTTACGCTCCGGTTGATATAATTCCCAGGACACTTGTACCAAAGGTTATACGTAATGATAACCGGTATCTTGTTAACGAGGGTGACGCATAATGATTGAATTAAAAAATTATACCCTGAATTTCGGCCCACAGCATCCTGCCGCGCATGGTGTTTTACGTCTTGTATTAGAGCTTGAAGGGGAGACAATTGTTCGTGCCGATCCCCACATTGGCCTATTGCATCGCGCAACTGAGAAACTTGCAGAAACCAAACCATATATCCAGAATATTGGCTATATGGACAGGCTTGATTATGTTTCAATGATGTGTAACGAACATGCCTATGTTCGCTCCATTGAAAAGCTGTTGGGAATAGAAGCGCCTATTCGCGCACAATATATTCGTACCATGTTTGATGAAGTAACACGCATTTTAAATCATCTTCTATGGCTTGGAGCTATAGCAATAGATTTGGGAGCGATGACCGTATTTTTATATTGTTTTAGAGAACGCGAAGATCTTTTTGATTGTTACGAAGCAGTTTCTGGTGCGAGAATGCATGCCACGTATTATCGACCTGGTGGTGTTGCAAGAGATTTGCCCGATAGCATGCCTAAATATAAAACCTCTCGCTGGCACAATGCACGTGAAGTAGAACAAATGAATGCTGATCGAGAGGGTAGCTTGCTCGATTTTCTTTGGGCCTTTACTGAACGTTTTCCCACTTGTGTCGATGAATATGAGACTTTATTAACGGATAATCGGATTTGGAAACAACGTACTGTAGATATTGGTATTGTCTCTCCTGAAAATGCATTGCAATGGGGATTTACCGGCCCTATGCTTCGAGGATCGGGTGTTGCCTGGGATTTACGTAAAAAACAAAGCTACGCTGCTTATGATAAAGTAGAGTTCGAGATACCTGTCGGTAAAACTGGTGATTGTTATGATCGATATTTGGTTCGAGTTGCAGAATTAAGACAATCAAATAGAATTATTCGCCAGTGTATTGAATGGCTAAGAAATAATCCTGGACCTGTTAAAATTGATGACCATAAGATCACGCCCCCACGACGTGTCGAAATGAAACACGATATGGAAGCACTTATTCACCATTTTAAATTATTTACCGAAGGATTTTGTTTGCCTCGTGGCGAAGTTTATAGCGCGGTTGAGGCCCCCAAAGGTGAGTTTGGTATTTATATGGTTTCAGATGGTGCTAATAAGCCCTATCGCATGAAAATTCGTGCCCCTGGGTTTGCTCATCTCTCCAGTTATGATGAGATGGTTAAAGGCCATATGCTCGCGGATGGTGTAGCAATATTAGCGAGTCAAGATATAGTATTTGGTGAGATAGATCGTTAATTAGTCTACTTGGTGCAAATAAAGATAAAGGTTTTAAACATGTCTGAGAATTCAGAAAAAATTTTATATCAATTTATGTCCGAAAAAAGCATACAAGATATAGATCGCTGGATCGCGAAATACCCCGCTGATCAAAAACAATCAGCTGTAATGAGCGCTCTTTCAATAGTACAGGGTGAACATGGTTATTTAACGCCAGAATTAATGGATGCAGTTGCTGATTACCTGGATATGGCACCCATAGCTGTATATGAAGTGGCAAGTTTCTACAGTATGTACGAGCATGAACCAGTTGGCAAACATTTGATTAATGTTTGTACCAGCATATCCTGTATGTTACGCAACTCTGCAGGCGTTATTTCTCATTTGGAAACTAAATTAGGCATCAAATTAGGTGAGACTACTGAAGATGCCTGTTTCACATTAAGAACAGTGGATTGTCTCGGTGCTTGTGTTAATGCACCCATGATGCAGGTGGATAAAGATTATCATGAAAATCTGACCACTGAATCTATAGATACGGTGTTAAAACAATACCAATAAAAGATAGGGTGGTTGTGATGGTTGAACTAAATCAAGTCTGTTATCGAACATTTCATTTACCAGAGCCCTGGTCTCTATCTGCTTATGAAAGTATTGGTGGATATAGTGCTTTGCGAAAAATATTACAGGAACAAACTCCTCCTCAGGTAATTATTGATGAATTAAAAACATCAGCTTTGCGTGGCCGGGGTGGGGCTGGATTTCCAACTGGTTTAAAATGGAGTTTCATGAACAGAAACTCACCCGTTCAAAAATACGTGGTATGCAATTCAGATGAAGGCGAGCCTGGTACGTGTAAAGATAGAGAAATATTGACGAATAATCCTCATCAGTTAATCGAAGGCATGGCTATTGCTGGTTATGTGATGGGTGCTACCGTAGGTTATAACTATATACGTGGTGAATTTTGGCTGCCTTATGAGCGCACAGAAGCTGCTTTAAATGAAGCTTATAAAGCCGGCCTGCTAGGTAAAAATATTTTAGGTTCGGGTGTTGATTTTGATCTATATAATCATCTGGGTGCTGGAGCTTATATTTGTGGTGAAGAAACAGCGCTGCTTAATTCATTGGAAGGTAAAAAGGGTCAGCCCCGATTTAAACCGCCATTTCCGGCAAACTATGGGTTGTATGGTAAGCCTACCACTATTAATAATACCGAAACATTCGCTTCTGTTCCTGTGATTATGGAAAAAGGCGGTGAGTGGTTCTTAAAATTAGGCAAGCCCAATAATGGCGGTACTAAATGTTTTAGTGTGAGTGGACATGTAAATAAACCAGGGAATTTTGAAATCCCTCTGGGCACTCCATTTAAAACATTATTGGAATTGGCTGGTGGTGTTACGCAAAATCGTAAGTTAAAGGCTGTTATTCCCGGCGGAACATCCATGCATGTGTTACCTGGTGATGTGATGTTAGGTTTGGATATGGATTATGACAGTATACAGAAAGCCGGATCTGGATTGGGTTCTGGTGCTGTAATCATTATGGATGAAACTACCTGCATGGTGGATGCTCTTTATCGTATCTCTGAATTTTATATGGAAGAGTCCTGTGGTCAATGTACACCTTGTCGTGAGGGAACAGGCTGGTTAGTCAGACTTTTGCATCGCATTACTCATGGTCATGGTGAGCCTGGGGATGCTGAAAAACTGGTTAATGTTGCGAATAATATTGAAGGTCGCACTATTTGTGCTTTGGGAGAGGCGGCGGCATGGCCCGTACAAAGTTTCGTAAAGCATTTTTATAATGAATTTGATTATTTCATCAAGCACAAACGCTCGATGGTTGCAGCATAATTGAGAAGGTTAGACCATGGCTACTATTGAAATTGATGGCAAAACATTTGAAGTTGAAAACGGTAAAATGATTATTGAAGTAGCAGATGATGCGGGTATTTATATTCCCCGATTTTGTTACCATAAAAAATTATCAGTGGCGGCAAATTGCCGGATGTGTCTGGTAGAAGTAGAGAATGGTAGAAAACCTGTTCCTGCATGCGCCACGCCCATTACAAACGGTATGAAAGTGTTTACCAAATCAGAAGAAGCATTGCATTCTCAAAAAGTTGTAATGGAGTTTCTTCTAATCAACCATCCGCTAGATTGCCCTATATGCGACCAAGGGGGCGAATGTGAGCTACAAGACGTTTCCATGGGTTTTGGCTCAGATGAATCAGTCTATAACGAAAGTAAAAGAGCGGTAGATGATGATGATTTGGGTGTTCTGATTTCAACGGAAATGACTCGCTGCATTCATTGCACACGCTGTGTCCGATTTGGAGAAGAAGTAGCCGGTGTAAGAGAGCTCGGTGCAACTGGGCGCGGAGAACAGATGCAGATTGGCACTTATGTGCAACACAGTATGACATCAGAGGTATCCGGTAATATTATCGATTTATGTCCTGTAGGTGCACTGACTTCCAAACCGTATCGTTACACTGCTCGAGCCTGGGAATTAGTGCAACACGATGGTGTTGCTCCTCATGATTGCCTGGGATCAAACATACATTTGCATACTCGAAATAATCAACTGATGCGTGCAGTTCCTAAAGAGAAAGAAGAAATTAATGAAACGTGGCTCTCTGATCGGGATCGCTTTAGCTATTTGGGATTAAAAAGTCCACAACGAGCAGCCGCACCCCAAATCAAACGAAATGGTTTATGGGAAGAGGTGGATTGGGAAACAGCATTAAAGTTTGCAGCCGAAGGAATGAGTCGTGTTATCAAACAAAATGGCCCGGAGCAAATGGCTGCTTTTGCGTCTAGCTCCTCCACTACCGAAGAGTTGTTTTTATTACAAAAACTGATGCGTGCTATCGGTGTTCAGAATATTGATCATCGGTTACAACAAACCGATTTCAGGGATCAAAGTCAACAGGCAACAACTCCTGCAAATTCCATTAAATTTGCAGAAATTGAACAGCAGAACGCAATATTGCTTCTAGGATGTAATATTCATAGAGAGGTTCCATTAGCCGGAATAAGAGTGCGAAAGGCACAGCGGAACGGAGCAAAAATTTACGCTATAAACTCCGTAGATTACGACTATCATTTTGAATTATCTGATCGAGTGGTAATCTCTCCTTTGGAAATACCGATGCAATTAGCCAAATTAGCTTTGGCTCTAGCACCGGATGTCCGCAATTTACCTGAAGAAGTACAAAAATTACTGGTTGGGCTTGAAGTTGATGAAAGCAGTGAAAATACTGCACGGGCTATTAAATCAGATAGAAGTTGTATTATTACTGGCGCTCTATGTGATAACCATCCTGAAGCTGCTTTAATACGTACGTTGGTTTCAGTTATTACCCATTTAAGTGGTGCCAAATTATTACGATTGACTCAAGGTGCAAATACAGCTGGTGCATGGATGGCAGGTATGGTACCTCACCGAACTGTGGCAGGTAAAACGGTTGCAGAACCAGGTCTTGATGTACAAACTGCCCTGAATGCCAAGCTAAAAGGATATTTTTTAATGGCGGTCGAGCCTGGATTTGATTTTGCCAATCCATATGGCGCAAGACAGTCGATGCTTGCCGCAGAATTTGTAGTGATGTTAAGTGCCTTTGATCAAGAGTCCATGCGTGATTATGCCGACGTAATTTTACCAATTGCGCCTTATGCTGAAACTTCAGGTACTTATATTAATGTGGATAATACCTGGCAAAGTGTAAAAGGTGCCATGCAACCCTATGGTGAAGCACGTCCCGCCTGGAAGATTCTGCGGGTACTTGGAAACCTGTTGCAATGTAATGGTTTTGAATACACATCGACTGAAGATGTATTACTTGAAATCAAAGAGAGTGCCGCAATGACTATGGAGTCAACGTACACACCTTTTTATCCGGAATCACTTCCAGTCATTAATCAGGAGTTAGTTCGGGTTGGCGAGTGGCCATTATATCGAATCGACTCTATTGTTAGAAATGCTCCGGAACTGCAATTGTGCGCTGCAGCTGAAACTGCTTGCATACGCATTCACCCCGCAACGGCAGATAGATTGAAATTAGACGACGTTGCTACTGTATCTCAAGGAGATATTGAGATAACATTGCCGCTTAAACGTGACGAGCGTATCGCGGCTGATGTTGTATGGGTAGCAAATGCGATGCCGGAAACAGTTGATTTGGGTCATTCCTTTGCTGCAATAACTATTAAGCGCTAGATAGGGTACAAAAATGCTTCAGAATATTAGCATATTAATTTGGATCATCATTAAGATACTCGTAATTGTAGTGCCTTTATTGATTTGTGTTGCTTATTTAACCTATGCTGAGCGAAAGGTTATTGGATATATTCAGGTTCGAATTGGACCTAATCGCGTAGGGATCATGGGGTTGCTGCAGCCTTTTGCGGATCTGCTTAAGCTAATTACAAAAGAAATTATTGTACCTACCAAATCGAACAAATACCTTTTTGTGATTGCCCCTCTATTTGCTCTAGCACCGTCTTTAGCGGGATGGGCCGTTATACCCTTCCAGGAGGGAGTGGTTTTATCCAACATAAATGCAGGTGTTTTATATATCTTTGCGATGAGTTCTCTCGGGGTCTATGGAGTTTTAATCGCGGGATGGGCATCAAATTCCAAGTATGCAATGTTTGGAGCATTAAGAAGTACTGCGCAAACTATATCTTATGAAATCGCTATGGGATTCGCTTTTGTTGGCGTTTTATTAGCAGCTGGCAGCATGAATCTCTCTGAAATTGTGCTTTCGCAGCGAGGTGGCATTTTACACTGGTGGTTTGTTCCGCTTCTTCCCCTTTTTCTTGTGTTCTGGATTGCAGGAATCGCAGAAACCAATCGAGCACCTTTTGATATGGCAGAAGGTGAATCAGAAATTGTTGCCGGATTTCATGTGGAGTATTCAGGTATTGGATTTGCCTTATTTTTCCTGTCTGAATATGCCAGCATGATTCTTATTTCGACAGTTATGGCTGTGATTTTTATGGGGGGATGGTTATCTCCTTTTGAAGGGGTGTCATTTTTAGATAATATTTTCTTTGTGGTACCAGGTTTTGTCTGGTTGCTTCTTAAAATCAGTTTCTTCCTTTTTGTATATTTGTGGGTAAGGGCAACATTTCCCCGTTATCGTTACGACCAATTAATGCGATTAGGTTGGAAAGTACTTATCCCGGTCACCATAATTTGGGTTATTGTTACTGCACTAATGGTTATTACTCATCTTAAACCCTGGTTTGGTTAATAGAGAAGTCGATGAAAAAATTATATCAATACATAAGACATTACGTACGAAGTTTTCTTTTAATAGAATTACTATCGGGTTTAAAATTAACCGGGAAGTATTTTTTCAAAAGAAAAATTACCGTTCAGTTTCCTGAAGAGGTAACGCCCATATCACCACGCTTCAGAGGTTTGCTGGCCTTACGACGTTATCCTAATGGTGAAGAGCGATGTATCGCATGTAAACTATGCGAGGCAGTATGTCCTGCATTGGCCATAACCATTGAATCGGATGAACGTGAAGATGGATCACGACGAACTACCCGCTATGACATTGATATGTTTAAGTGTATAAATTGCGGTTTATGTGAGGAATCATGCCCTGTGGACTCGATTGTCGTTACACCTATTCATCATTACCACATCAGCGAGCGCGGTCAGAATATTATGACTAAAGAAAAATTGCTGGCAGTGGGCGATTTAATGGAAACACAACTTGCAGCAGATCGTACTGCTGATGAAAAGTATCGATAACAGGGGCAATCCATGCATGAATTATTAATTCAAATAATTTTTTACGTGTTCGCTGTTTTAGCAGTAGGTTCGGCTTTAATGGTAATTAGTCAAAACAACCCAGTACGCTGTGTATTGTTTCTGGTGTTGGCGTTTTTTGCCAGTGCCGGACTTTGGATATTAGCTGAGGCAGAGTTTCTCGCGTTAATCCTCGTCCTGGTCTATGTGGGTGCGGTGATGACCCTGTTTCTATTTGTGGTGATGATGCTCAATATAGACGTGGAAAGTCTTAAAGGTCATTTTATGCGTTATTTACCTTTTGGATTAATACTGGTTGCTTTATTGACTGGCCTCCTGATGGTAGCTATACCAACAGATTCTTTTCGGTACAGTAATCAGGCCCAGCAGATGAATGCTGTATCTGGTTCGCAATTAATAGAAGCAGTAACACCAAACGATGCTGCGCTGCCACAAACAACGGTTTCTAATACAGAGGCTCTGGGGTTAGTACTTTACACTGACTACTTTCTGGCATTTGAGCTTGCGGCAGTAATCTTGTTGGTTGCTATTGTTTCTGCAATTACTCTGGCTCATAGAGGGGCAGTCCGTTCAAGGCGACAAGACATACGAGAACAAATTATGACACGCAGTACAGATCGTGTTGAATTAATCAATATGAAATCAGAGAAATAAACATTGGGGAATTCTTTATGATACCGGTTACCGACTACCTGATATTAGGTGCGATTTTATTTGGTTTAAGTTTGGTTGGCATAATGCTTAATCGCAAGAACATAATTTTAATACTTGTATGCGTTGAATTGATGTTGTTGGCAGTAAACACAAATTTTGTCGCGTTTTCGCATTATTATGGAGAAGTCAGTGGCCAGATTTTTGTTTTCTTTATTCTGACCGTTGCTGCTGCAGAAGCAGCTATTGGTTTAGCTATTGTGATATTGCTCTATAGAAATCGTGGCAATATAGATGTTGATAAGATGAATCATTTAAAGGGTTAAAATTGTGAGTATACAACAACTGTGTTTGATAATTGTTTTGGCTCCTCTCTTTGGTTCAGCAATTGCTGGATTCTTTCGTAATCAAATTGGAAGAGTTGGAGCTCATTCTGTGACGATTTTGGGAGTGAGTATTTCCCTGGTTTTATCACTCTATTTAGCATATGGTATTTTTTCCGGAACTATTCCTACAGTTAATACATTAATTTATAACTGGGCAAGTGGCGGACTATTAATTCCATATGAATTTAACATTGGATTTTTGATAGACCCATTGAGTGTTGTGATGTTGGTTGTAGTCAATTTTGTCTCCCTTCTGGTTCATGTTTATAGTATTGGTTATATGGCTGATGATGACGGATACCAACGTTTCTTTAGTTATATTTCCTTGTTTACGTTCATGATGTTAATGCTGGTTACTTCGAATAACTTCTTGCAATTGTTCTTTGGTTGGGAAGGAGTTGGATTAGTCTCCTATTTGCTTATTGGCTTTTGGTATCAAAAAGAATCTGCTTTGGAAGGTAGCCTGAAAGCATTTTTAGTAAATCGGGTTGGAGATTTTGGTTTTATCCTGGGTATTGGTATGGTTTTCGCTTATACCGGAAGCCTTGAGTACGATACTGTGTTTAAAAGCGCCAGTTATCTTGCAAGTCAAAACATTGAGTTATTTAATGGCCACTCATGGTCCTTAATAACCGTAATTTGCTTATTGTTGTATGTTGGAGCAATGGGTAAGTCCGCACAAGTACCCCTTCATGTCTGGTTACCTGAATCAATGGAAGGCCCTACGCCGATATCTGCGTTAATCCACGCAGCAACCATGGTTACGGCAGGAGTTTTTATGGTTGCCCGTGTGTCACCATTGATGGAACTGTCTACTACAGCATTAAGTGTGATTTTAATTATTGGAGCGACTGGCGCGTTATTTACTGGGATATTAGCTCTGGTTATGAACGATATTAAGCGGGTAGTAGCCTATTCAACCTTATCCCAACTTGGTTATATGATGGTTGCAATGGGGGTTTCAGCTTATAGTGCGGGAATGTTTCATTTGTTAACTCATGCATGTTTCAAAGCGTTATTATTTTTAGGCGCCGGATCAGTTATTATTGGTATGCATCATGAGCAAGATATGAGGAAAATGGGCGGTCTATGGAATAAAATGCCAATAACGTATGTTACGTTTGTAATTGGAAGTCTTGCACTCTGTGCATTTCCACCGCTTTCAGGATTCTATTCAAAAGATACGATTATTGAGGTAGCACAATTATCTACGATACCAGGAAGCAGCTATGCCTATTTCTGTGTGGCTACTGGAGCTATGGTAACAGCATTATATACATTTCGTTCATTGTTTATGACATTTCATGGCAAGCCACGAATGGATGAGCATACTTTTAGTCATGTTCATGAATCTCCCTGGGTTGTCTGGGTGCCTTTAGTTCTTTTGGCAATTCCCTCAATAATTTTGGGATATATTTTGTATATGCCCATTTTATTTAAAAATCCAAGTTTACTTAGTTCTTCCATTTTTGTACTCCCTGAGCATAATGTTTTAGCTGAGTTAGGTCATGAAGTAACGTCTCCTTTAGCAAGTGCTATTCATTCGGTCCACTCTTTGACTCTTTGGCTCACGGTCTTGGGCGTTTTAATTGCCTGGATTTGTTATATTGCATTTCCCGCAATACCGGGTTATCTAATTCAGCGTTTCTCCTTGATTTATAAAATATTGATTAACAAATATGGGTTCGACAAATTTAATAATTTCTTCATTATTAAAGGATCTAAAGCACTGGGACGTGTTTTTTATAAAGTAGGGGATCAGGATTTGATCGATGGCTTTGTTGTAAATGGTAGTGGGCGTTTGGTGCGTTGGTTCTCAGGTAAGGGACGGGCTATGCAAAGCGGTTACATTTATCATTATGCAACAATAATGGTCTTTGGATTATTAGGTTTTCTGTGCTGGTTGATACTGGGCTGAAGATAAGGTGAGGGTATGCATCATTTGCTCAATTTACTAATTTGGTTACCGATTATCGGTGGAGTTTTCATTCTTCTCACGGGAGATGATAACAATCCGAATGTTTCGCGGTATTTGTCTTTATTTACGGTGCTGTTATGTCTCTTAATGTGCATTCCGTTAATGACCGGTTTTGATACCGATTCATTTGGTATGCAGTTTATAGAGGACATACCCTGGATGCCTGCTTTGGGAATAAATTACACGCTTGGTATCGATGGGTTGTCATTACTACTGATAGTTTTAAGTATCTTTACCAATCTCATCGTAATATTGTCAACATGGGATAGTATCAACAAAAGGGTCGCCCAGTATCTCTCAGCTTTTTTGATAATGCAGGGACTACTAGTAGGTGTATTTGCTGCGATGGATGCCATCCTCTTCTATATCTTCTGGGAAGCCACTTTAATTCCCATGTATCTGATTATCGGAATATGGGGTTCTGAAAATCGGGTTTATGCTGCAATTAAGTTTTTTCTTTATACCTTTTTAGGATCAGTATTGATGCTTGCAAGTTTCCTTTACATGGGATTCATTGCCGGATCATTTAAGATTGAAACATTTTATGCAATTAAACTCACAATGTCGGCACAGACATTAATATTCATTTCATTTTTCCTAGGATTTGCAATTAAAATCCCTATGTTTCCAGTGCATACCTGGTTACCCGATGCCCATACGGAAGCACCAGCCGGTGGTTCTGTGATACTAGCTGCGATTTTATTGAAATTGGGTGCTTATGGTTTTATCCGATTTACCCTCCCTATTGTGCCAGATGCCAGCAGTAAATATGCCGGATTAATGGTGGCTTTATCATTAATAGCAGTTGTTTATATCGGGCTTATAGCAATTATTCAAAAGGATATGAAAAGACTCATCGCTTATTCTTCGATTTCACATATGGGTTTTGTGACCCTCGGCTGTTTCGCAATTTTTGCAATTGCCCACAAATCCGGTTTGAGTAATGCGGGATTAGTATTGGAAGGTGCAATTGTAGTAATGATTTCCCATGCTTTTGTATCCAGTGCCATGTTTGCCGGGGTTGGATATATTTACGAACGTATGCATACACGAAAACTTGCTGATTTTGGTGGAATTGTAAACTCCATGCCAGTGTTTGCTTCATTTTTCATGCTTTTTGCTATGGCTAACGCGGGTTTACCGGGAACCTCCGGGTTTGTAGGCGAATTTATGGTAATTTTAGGCAGCGTGAAAGCGGGATTCTGGGTGGCTTTTTGGGCTGCTACAACGTTAATTATCGGTGCTGCTTATACTTTATGGATGTATAAAAGAGTTATTTTTGGGCCCGTTGCTAACGATAAAATAGCATCTCTTAAAGATATTTCAGGTTTTGAGTTAAGTGCTTATGTCTTACTTGCGTTGATGGTAGTAGCAATGGGCGTGTATCCAAAACCCATGCTCGAATATGTGCATCAAACGGTGAGCCATACACTGGCACTGGCTGATAAATCAAAATTATAACGTTTTGCAAGGGTTAAAATAATGATCGCATTACTTGAAAATATCCATGTAGCTCTTCCAGAAATGATAGTTTTGAGCACTGTCTGTATTGCTTTGCTAGCTGATTTGTTTCTTAAACATAAGTATAAATCGGTTGCCTTCTATATCTCCTGCACTGGGATAATCCTCGCTGCTTTTATTACTTTCTTATATATAGGTAATTTTAAATTATTAGTTTTTAACGGTTTATTCATTAGTGATGATGTGGGTCATTTGATGAAGTTTTTCATTTATATAACTGTGTTACTCAGTTTTATCTACTCTCATGAATATGTTGATGAGAGACAAATGCCTTCGGGAGACTATTACGTGCTGGGCTTGTTTTCAACATTGGGGATGATGATCTTGGTATCTGCTCATTCCATGTTAACGGTATATCTAGGCCTTGAGTTGATGTCTTTACCTCTATACGCAATGACCGCAATCCGTAGAACTAATAGTGATGCCTCTGAAGCCGCAATGAAGTATTTCGTTATGGGGGCTATAGCTTCAGGAATGCTGCTCTATGGAATTTCATTAGTATATGGTGCAACAGGGAAACTGGACTTACTAGAGGTTGCAAATGCTGTTGCTGCTAATTGGCAACAAAAAAATACTTTGTTAAATTTTGCTGTAGTATTTATTTTAGCGGGTGTTGGATTTAAGTTAGCAGCAGTTCCTTTTCACATGTGGGCACCCGATGTCTATCAAGGCGCGCCGAGTTCCGTCACATTATTTATCAGTACAGCACCTAAAATTGCAGCCTTGGGTATGGCCTTCAGGTTGTTAACCATTGGACTGTTGGATATCACTGCTCAATGGCAACAAATAATTTTAGTAATGGCTTTGTTATCTGCAGGCTTTGGAAATCTTTTGGCGGTGGTTCAAACCAGTATCAAACGGTTATTTGCTTATTCAGCGATTTCCCATGTAGGTTACGCATTATTCGGTGTTTTGGCTGCAACTACCGCCGGATATTCCGCAGCACTATATTACATTTTAGTTTATGCATTAATGTCTGCTGCTGCATTTGGTTTAATCGTGCTAATGTCGCGTCAAGGTATGGAAATAGACAGCATCGAAGACCTTAAAGGTTTAAATAAAAGAAATCCATGGTTAGCATTCATGATGCTAATTGTAATGTTTTCAATGGCAGGCGTACCACCCACAGTAGGCTTCTTTACCAAATTATTGGTACTTAAGGCTTTAGTTGATGTTAACCTGACCTGGGTGGCAATATTAGGATTATTATTTACGGTAATCGGAGTCTATTATTATCTGCGTATCGTTAAAATAATGTATTTCGATAAACCTGCTACCAATGAGCCGGTAATATTAAGCAAAAGCAATAACGTTATCTATTCAATTAACTGTTTGTCCCTACTTTATTTAGGTATATTTCCAGGAGCACTTATTGCCGCATGCATTAATGCTTTTAATTAATTAATAAATTTTATTGAAAGTGCTTGCCAATAATTACAGGAGTGAGTATACTTCCCATCAGTTGACGCGGGGTGGAGCAGCCTGGTAGCTCGTCGGGCTCATAACCCGAAGGTCGTAGGTTCAAATCCTGCCCCCGCTACCACTTTATTAGAACCCCATTTATGGGGTTTTTTATTATGTTTAATAGGGTCCTGTGCGAAACTAAGTCATATAACAGACTTGGGCGTATGCGCCCTTTTTTTGTTTGTTAATATTATGATGCAAGATGAACTGTTACACATATTATCTCCCACAGTTACTGATATGGGATACGAGCTTTGGGGGTGCGAATACCTCTCCCAGGGAAAGCATTCTCTATTAAGAATTTATATAGATAAACCTGAAGGAATTGGGATAGAAGACTGTCAGGCTGTAAGCAGGCAAGTCAGCGCCCTGCTGGATGTTGAAGATCCTATTCCAGGTAATTATAGTTTGGAAATATCATCCCCCGGTATTCCAAGACCTTTATTTAGCAGTTGGCAGTATGAACGTTATATCGGACATGCTGTTCAGATTAAAACGTTTAAGCCAGTCGATGGTAAACGAAAATGGTCTGGTACTATAGTATCAACTTCCGAGAATTCAGTCATACTGGATTCTAACGATGAACATCATGAACTACTTTTTTCAAATATTGTGAAAGCAAATTTGACAGTCTAGAGAGGCGAACAATGAGCAAAGAATTGTTATTAGTTGCTGAGGCATTATCCAACGAAAGAGGTGTTAGTAAAGAGTTTATTATACTCGCCATTCAAGCTGCACTCGAGTCAGCAACACGAAAAATTTTTGGATTGGACATTGGCGTACGTATCAAACTAGACTCTCGAACTGGTGAATATGAAACCTTTAGATATTGGGACGTAGTTCCTGATGATGAATTAGAATATCCTGATTTTCAGCTCACCTTAGAGCAGGCACAAGAACGTAATCCCGGTATTTCAGTTGGTGAGCGCATAGAAGAAATCATTCCATCAATTGAATTTGGTAGAATTGAAGCGCAAACAGCACGTCAAGTAATCATGCAAAAAGTTCGAGAGGCTGAACGTGAACTGGTTATTGATCAGTTTCGTAATAAACTCGGTCAACTCGTGTACGGTACCGTTAAGAAAGTAACCAGGGACAATATTATCATCGATTTGGGTGGTAAAGCTGAGGCGTTTTTACCCAGGTCTGAAATGCTTCCACATGAAATGTTTCGAACCAATGATAGAGTCCGTGCCTATCTTTATGAATTAACGCCACAAGCTCGAGGTCCGCAACTGTTCGTGAGTCGTACTCGTAATGAAATGTTGATGGAATTGTTCCGAATTGAAGTACCTGAAATTGGCGAAAACATCATTGATATTAAAGGCGCAGCACGCGACCCTGGTAACAGAGCTAAAATTGCTGTGAAAACCAATGATGGGCGCATTGATCCTATCGGGGCCTGTGTTGGTATGCGGGGCGCCCGGGTGCAGGCAGTTTCAAGTGAATTAGGCGGTGAGCGTGTTGATATTATTCTTTGGGATGATAATCCGGCCCAGCTCGTTATAAATGCAATGGCGCCTGCAGATATCTCCTCAATAGTGGTTGATGAAGACAGTCATACCATGGATCTGGCGGTGGAAAAAGATCAATTATCTCAGGCAATTGGTAGAAGTGGCCAAAACGTTCGACTGGCAAGCCAATTGACTGGATGGACTCTGAATGTGATGACCACAGAGGAGTTTGAGAATAAGAATCAGGAAGAATCAGGCAAAATTGTTAAGTTATTTACTAATTCTTTAGAAATTGACGAAGAAATTGCAGTTTTACTTGTTGCTCATGGTTTTTCGACTCTTGAGGAAGTGGCTTATGTTCCTAAAGAAGAGCTTCTGGCTATTGAAGAGTTCGATGAAGAAATAGTTGAAGAGCTAAGAAATAGAGCAAATGATACCTTGCTAACCATGGCATTGTCTTCTGGAAAAAGCCTCGCTGGTACTCCTGATGATACTCTTTTGTCAATGGAAGGTATGGATGATGAGCTGGCCAATAAGCTTGCAAGTAAAGGCATTACCACTATGGAAGAGCTCGCAGAGCAGTCTGTAGACGAACTATTGGAAATTGAAGGCATCACTGAAGAAAAGGCCGGTGCGTTAATTATGAAGGCTAGAGAGCCATGGTTTGTGTAAATCATGAGGTTATGAAAATAATTAATATACTAATATGGTGCACGTATTAGAACACATGCAGTTTACAAAAAATTGCTGAAAGGGGATTAAAATATGGCGGATGTGACGGTTAAACAATTAGCTCAAGTCGTTGGTATTCCGGTGGAACGCTTATTGAACCAGTTACAGGAAGCAGGATTATCTTTTAATGATGATCAACAGACTGTGAACGAAGATCAAAAACGTATTTTACTGAATCATTTAAAAGGAAGTTCTGCGCGAGATAATAGCGCAACACCTGAAAGAATAACTTTAAGACGCAAGAGTCTTTCACAAGTTACCCTGGGTAATGACATCCATAGTGGAAAAACAGTAAATATTGAAGTACGTAAGAAAAAAACTTTTGTTAAACGAAGTTCAATAATTGAAGAACCTGAAGTTGAAGAAATAGCCGCTCCTGAAGAGGTCATATCTACTGAATCAGAATTTCAGGATAATGAGCACATTTCTGAAGCAGCAGCTGTTGAAGAGATGGATTCTGTTCCTGCTGATGGTCAACATATCGCGCCAGAAGTTATCGAGCCAACCGTCGAGGATGAGCAATCAATTGAAGTAAATGCAGATTCTGAATCAGCCGATCTACCCGCCGATGGAACCCTTGAGGTAATCCCTGAAATACTTCCTGTAGCAACGCCAAAAGAAGAGGCTAAGTCAGATAAGGCGAATAAAAAGAAACACGTTGAGGCAGCCAAGACAGAAACAGAGTCCGCGGATTTTAAAAAAGGCAAGAAAAAACCAAAGTATCAAACCTTTGATCGCGAAGAAGACGACCAGGACGCCCATCGTCGTGGTGGTCGTAATAAATTTAAAAAGAGAAAGGGTGCTGAGAAATCGGATAAATATCGTGAGGCTGAAGAATCCTTAACTCATGGGTTTGCTTTACCTACTACCCCGATGATTCGAGAGGTGTTAATTCCTGAGACTGTGACTGTTGCAGATTTAGCTAAAAGAATGTCAGTGAAGGTCGCAGAAGTTATAAAAGTGATGATGTCTCTGGGAGCAATGGCTACTATTAATCAGGTTATTGATCAGGAAACAGCGGTAATCGTCGTTGAAGAGATGGGCCATCGGGCTACTATTATCAAAGAAGATGCTATTGAATTGGGTCTGGGCGAATCTATATCCAAAGGAAGTAACACAGAATCCAGGGCTCCGGTAGTTACTATTATGGGACATGTGGATCACGGTAAGACTTCCCTCCTCGACCGCATTCGCAATTCCAATATTACCGGAAGTGAATCTGGGGGCATTACACAGCATATCGGCGCTTATTCGGTTACCCTCCCGAAAGGCCCGAAA
>JAUXYG010000126.1 GCA_030694525.1 Legionella sp.
TTTTATCGCACCATGAAGATGCAGTTGCCATAGCCGCGTGTCAAAAAACATTAGATACCCAGTATTATTTTGTGCACCATGCGGACCATAATCCAGCATTGGGGTCTACTGTGGCTCACTTTAATCATGTTGATCTGTTTGAGTCAATTGCAAAGTTGTGCGCTCAAGATCTCAATAAACCAGTTATTTTTCTGCCTACGTCGTCAAATGACTTAGGGGCAAAAGAGTTTGTTTATCCTATTCAACAATTTTCTACCGTAACTGCAGGTTCCCCTGGCAAGTTTTCCATGACAGGTGAAGTGAGTTTAAGTCGAATTATCATTGAGTCTTTGAAAGTTTGTGGTGGAAAGCATTATCATTTTGGTGAGCTCTCAGTAGAGCAGATCCAAACGATTCAAAATGACTTAAAACAAGCGGCGATAGACTCGAAGCTATTTGTGTATTTGGGTAATGTGCCATCATTATGGCAGAGTTTACTTGCTTTAGATGCGCATGTTTATCTCGGGTCTGCGCCAACACCAGGATACAAGTCTAGTTTGGAAGCTTCTGGAGCAGCATATCCTCTTTTAACTTATGTACCTATAGATAAGCCTCGTTATCTTCATGTAGGTGTAGAAGCACAGGCTGGCCAGACGTGGGCTAGTATAGATGCGCTAATATCTGGTTTAAAAGCCATCATGGATAACCATGAGAGGTTGTCTCAGGAATCGAGGCTCTTTTATCTATCTAATTGCTCAAGTGATAGTTTTAAACAAAAGACTGTAGCTCTTTGTGATGATTAGGCGAGACATCAACAACCTTATGAAACCATTAATTTGTATCGCAGGACAAAATTCTATTGCAGTCAATGGGTTGCGCCTTGTGATTGAACGCTATCCTGAGTGTCGTATATGTTATATTCCATCCAATGCTGATAAAGGTCTTAATCACTGGCAGCCATCTCTTATTAAGAAAGCGAAAGAGTGGAATGTGCAAAAGGTAGATTTAGAGGATATTTATCATGAAGAGGAACTGATTTTTATATCACTTCAATATTCTGAAATCATCAAAACAAGAAAGTTCAAATCAAAACACCTTTATAACCTGCACTTTTCTAAGTTGCCAAAATACAAAGGGGTATATCCTGCTATCCATTCAATTATTAATGGTGAATCTGAGGCTGGTGTTACTTTGCATTACATCGATGATGGTATAGATACTGGAGATATCATTGCGCAACAAGTGGTCAATATTGATATAGATGATACTGCAAGAGATGTATACATTAAACAATCTGAATGTGCTTTCAAGCTTTTTGAAATTTATTTAGAGCATTTGATTGAAGGTAATTGTTTCACTTATCCCCAGCCAGCATTGGGTGCTTCTTATTATTCAAAGACATCTATTAATTTTTCCGAACTTCACTTTGATTTCAATAAAACTGCATTTGAGATTCATAATAAGTTTCGTGCCCTGAATTTCAGAGAGTATCAAATGCCAGTTTTTAGTCATTGGCAAATACTAAAGACAGAAATATTGACAGAGAAAAGTACTCAAAAGGCAGGCGCACTGCTCGAAGAAACAGAGGCTTATTTTGTAATAGCAACCATTGATTTTGATTTGAAACTCATTAAGGACTACTACCCTGCGCTATGGTTGGCATGTGAACAGGGGGATGTGGCAAGATTTAATCATGCTGTCTCATTCATAGATAATCTGGATTTGCGTAATCAACATGGCTGGAATGCATTGATCATTGCTAGTTATTTTGGGCATGTAGAGATAGTTCAAAAATTAATAGAACATAACGTAAATATCAATATGACGAATTATAAAGGCACTACGGTGCTGATGTATGCGCTAAGTTATTTTGAAAAAACTGGCAATGTTGCGCCATTCAAATTACTTATCGAATCAAAACCAGATATTTCATTAAGAGACGATTTCGGCAAAGATATTAAAGACTATATCGTGGAAAAGAGCCTTAATCAATTGTTGTCTGTGATTAGCTAATATTCAAATGTATCAAGTGATGAGCTAAGTGATTGATATGGAAGAAAATAAAAATAAACAAAAATTTGAGTTGTTCGAGCTGGGAACGGTAGATGAAGTTGTTGCCAGGTTCGGGGGCATTAAATTGCTTGAGGAAATCCAATATGAGGTACCTCCTGTTCCTATGTTTGGAGAACAGTGTCCTAATGCTGATGCAGGTAAAAGCCACTTGTTGAGGCATCCTGCGATTTATTATGCAAAAGTAAGTGATTACAAGATGATAGGTAGTGCAGCTTTTCCTATCATTCAAAATAAGAGCATTCGTCATCAATTTTTCTCTGCAGAATATTGGGAAACCTCAGAGCAAGCAATGATGTGTTGCTATATCAGGGAAGAGCAGAATCTGATTGGATATACTTACATTAATAGCTACCAACAATTTACATGTAGCGTCATTAATCTGGTTGGGAATGGGTCTTATAACTTTGCTCACTGGATGACAGAGTTTTTGCCTCAGCTTGTACTGCTCAGAAATGCTGCTGTTGACTTGTCTGGGTATAAGGTACTAGTTGATTCGCGAGCATTTCCTAGCATGCTGGAAGCCTTATTTTTACTAGGAGTCAGTGATGAGCAGTTAATTAAGATTGATGAGTTGTCGCTCAATGAATTCCCAGAGGCATTATGGGTTAGCCCCGTGGCAAATGTTGTATTTCAGCGGCCTAAAGCTATGTTGTCAAGTGAACTTGATAAGCTAACTGAACCATACCATACAATTTTTCATCCCGAAGTTTTAAGGATTACCCGGGATACTTTTATTGGTCTGATGCTGGAGCAGCCCTATGATTCGACACCAGAAAAAATATTCATTAAGAGATTTCCTGGTAGGCGTTATCACGCACGTTCAATCATCAATGAGTATGCGATACAACATAAATTAGAGGCTGAGGGCTTTGTCAGCATTGAACCAAGTCGATTAACGTTTACTGAACAAATTAAATTTTTTAGCAAAGCTAAATATATCGTAGGTGCTTCTGGAGCTGCACTGCTTAACATGATTTGGGCGCCGCAGGGTGCAAAAGTCATTGTGTTAATGAATGATTCCAAGGTCGCGAATTATTGGTACTTTAGTAATATTGCATTTTCAGTTGGGCACCAGTTAAGTTATGTGTTGGGTAAAATAGATAATACTGGAAATTGGCATGATATCCATCATGCTGATTTTGAAATTGATATAGGTGCAGTTGTGTCCGCACTTGAAAGTGCTGGACTGCAAATTGCAGAACATCCAGCAGTCAATAAGCCTGTAAGTGATGCGCTAGAGATTGCAAAATTATATCAAGCGAGCGGACATCTAGATAAGGCTACAGCAGTCTATCGCGATGTGTTGGAAATCGAGCCTGAGCATGCGGAGGCTAATCATAATCTTGGCCTTATTGAGGCGCAATGTCAGGATGCTGTAGCGGCTTTAGGACGGTTCGAACGTGCAGTGCTGGCTAAACCCGAGGTAGAGCAATACTGGGTCAGCTATATAGAGTCATTAATACAGACAGGCGCCATGGAGAGTGTTGCAGATGCTCTGGATTTAGGTATGAACTATGGTTTGAGGGCAGCGACAGCTCAAAAGCTAGCAGCAAACGTTATAGATGGTTTTGATATTAATTAAGTTGGATTTTAGAGCAGATATAGAAGTTGGCTGAGTGACCATATACGTGAGTTGGAATAATTGGCACTATGACTAAGTTTAGAAACACACAGGAAGGGATAAAGGTTTTTATGCCATTAGAAGACTGCAGAATCATTGAACTACCGAAAATCCACGAGCCTCGCGGTAATTTGTCGTTTGTGGAAAGCAATAACCATATCCCATTTGCAATAGAGCGTGTGTACTATGTATATGACGTACCAGGCGGCTCTGATCGTGGGGGGCATGCGCATAAAGGTTTGCA
>JAUXYG010000137.1 GCA_030694525.1 Legionella sp.
GTTTATAAACTTATAGGTAATAAAGTTCCTATGGGGAGCAGTTACATTATCCTCGCGCAGCAAAAATACGCAGAACTTATGGAAAGCGTCAATCGCGCCTTGTTGGATATGATGGCTGATGGGACGTATTTGGAAATTTACGATCGTTATTTTAGTCCAATCCAGTAAATGAATTAATAGGCGATAATCAAAGTACCGTCATAGACCGGCACTACCTCACTAATATTTATTTGCGAGGAGGCCATGATGTCTTTCTCATAACCCAGACCGATCAATCCCTGACCAGACTCAGTCCCAAGTAGGGCACTGTATAAATCATCCACCATATGAGGCTGTATATCTCCTCTAATTGTTGAAGGTATCGTTAAAAAGCCATAGATTAAAGAAGCGACGTATAAATCATCCGGAGCCATACCCCCTTTCCGCCCAGCAAGGACAAAGCTTATCCGTTTATTTTTTTGCAAAGCAATGTACTGGGCGAGAAATGCAGTTGCTCTCGCATTAAGGGCAGAACCTATCAACACATCATTTCGTTCGCTTTTAGCATTTATAATGCAATTGGTACCATTGGTTGTTTTGATAGCAATAATTTCATGAAGAGGAATACTTGCCTCATTTACTTCAGTCGGGGAATTGTTTAACAAACACCCCTTAATCCGTGAGCCATTTTCTTCACCAATAATAATTCCCTTCCATTCTTCAATTGATAGAACCGGCTGCAGCTTAATTCCTTTCATGACAAGGGTAACAATGGTAGTACTAGCTCGTAATGCATCAATCATAACAACCGTATGATTATTTGCAGCAGCACTCTTAGCACCATCTATTCCTAATACAAATTCCACTTGCAAATTCATTAGCAATTCTCTGAGTTTAAACATACGCATGGGTAAATTTCATCATCTTCCATCACTTTTAACCCGTTAATAGGATTGTGATTTTTTTTGATATTGTTTACTCTGGATAAATAAGTTTATTAAAACAGTTAATAGCGAAGTCGCCAAGGGTACGGTAATAAAAATAGCCCATGGGATTAGAAAATGACTGTCTAATATTTTTGCTGCCAAATATATATTGATACTAACCGCTGTTATGGTTGCAAGCAAACCGGAATAAAACCCTATTAAAAACGCCTCGCTGCTTCTAATCCACAATAAAGTATTTCGACGCATACCCCATATTTTGAGCAATTGCGTTTCTTGTTGCTTGGTGCCACTTAAAGATAAAATTGAAAGTGTAACGATTACTAATCCAGATAATAAAGCAAAAAAAGTAATAAAGGTGATCGCATTTCCAGCACTACTTAGAATGTCATGCGCTCTGTTTAAAGCGCTTGCCACATCAATTAAGGTAACATTCGGAAATTGACGAGATATTGATATAAGAACATTTTGCTTTTCAGGTGGCAGATAAATACTGGTAACCATGGTCTTGGGGAATTCATTCAATAGTCCAGGTTTAAAAAGCATAAAAAAATTCGGGCGAAATGAGCTCCAGTCGACTTTTCGTAAACTGGTGACTTGCGCGATTAATTCACGATTATTGATGCGAAATCCAACAGTATCCCCGATCTTCAATTCTAATGTTTTAGCTAATCCACCCTCCACAGATACCCAGGACTTTTCAGGATCTGCATCCCACGTGCCTTCGGTAACCTTATTTCCTTCCGGAATATTTTCAGTCCAGGATAAATTAAGTTCCCGTTGCAAGGCATTTATATTTTTAACCTCTTCACCATAGCGTTGTTCAACTGATTGATTATTAACCTGCGTCAACCGCCCCCTGACCATGGGATAAAATCCTGCAATAGAAATGTTATGTTCCGCCAACAATTGAGTAAGCTGTGGAATTTGTCCATTTTCTATATTACTGACAAAATAATTTGCCGTATTCTGAGGTAATTGCTTTTGCCAATCGATAAGCAAATGATTTTTTAATAGAGTTAAACTCAGCATGGCAGTTAAGGCCAAACCAATGCCAATTACCTGCAAAGCACTGTCTTCAAAATTGCGTGCAATATTAATAAAGCCAAATCGCCAATTAAGCGGAAGCCTGATCCCTTTTTTAACTAAAACACCGAATATAAGCCAAAGACTTAATAGTACTAAAAATACAAAAATTATACAGCCCAAAAACACGACTACTGTTATTTGCCAGGATTGGGTGTATACGTAGGCCATAATCGCTAAAATGAGTAAGGCCAATCCATAGGTCACATAGCTGCTTTTTTGCCAGATTAAATGTTGCTGGCGAAAAAGAGTAATAGCGCTGATTTTGCGAAGTTGCCACACATTAGCTGAGGCAAAACCAAATAAAAGCACCATACCTGTTACCATACTTAATAAAAAAGGCCACGGAGAAAATTGATTGACTACCTGCGGTAATAACCCTCCTAGCCATTTGATCAACAGAGGTTGTAACAGATAACCGATTATTGCCCCAAGCAAACAGGCAACTACACCTAAAAGAGCGATACTGCCCAGGTATAGTTGCAACACTTGATTTTGTGATGCGCCAAAGCAACGCAGCAAGGCAACCTGTTTGAGGTGTCTTTGACAATAACGCATCGATGCCATACTAATAGCGACACCCGCAAGGACCAGGCTCATTAAGGTGCCGAAATTCAAATAATTCAACGACTTATCAATGGCCATATTCACTGTTGAGATATTATTTTGGCTATCAAGCCACTCTTCTTCCTCGCTCAATTTCCCTTTAAGGAACAGCTGTAATTCATTTAATTGCGATTTGGAACCATTCAATAACCAACTATAAGTCAGATTACTTCCCGGCTGAATAATCTGCGTTTTTTCAACATCGGCCTGATTCATTATTATTCGAGGAGAAATGGTAAACCATTCGCCGGTCTGTCCGGGTTCTTCAAGAATAACCCCTTCTACTTTAAAGGATGCGACCCCTATATTAATAAACTCACCAATATGAGTATTTAATAAAGGGATTAATCGTGGATGAAGCCAGACAGTGCCGGATGGTGGTGCTGTTCTAACCTCCTGGCCTTTTGTATCATTTAAATTGGTTGCGATTTTAAGCATCCCGCGCAAAGGATAATTATTTTCCACTGCTTTGATTTGTGCTAATTGCAACTGCCCTCCATACTCCACCATACTTAAAAAAGATAAAGTAACGTTTTGCTTTAAACCAATCTCAGTAGCTTTTTGTTGCCATTGGGGGTTGACTGGAGTTTTGCTGTTAAAAACCGCATCTGCACCTAAAGAATTAATCGCGCTTTGTTCTAGCTGATTTTTTACCATCACAGAAAAATTATTCATGGCACTGATTGAAGCTACCGCAACCACCAAAGCAATAAACAGTAAAGTAAGCTCACCACTTCGCCACTCCCGAATAATGGCTTTTATGGGTAAGGGGAGACCTAGCATGCAAGTTCTCCATCGACCAATGGCCAATGCAACTCGCATTTTCTGGCTAAAACATCATCATGGGTTACGATAACCAGGGTCGTTTTATGAGCTTCATTTAAGGAAAACAGCAGTTCCGTAATTATTTTTCCCGTTTTTTTATCAAGATTTCCGGTAGGCTCATCGGCAAATAATATGGATGGAGAGATAGAAAATGCACGTGCAATAGCCACTCGCTGCTGCTCACCACCTGAAAGCTGTAAGGGATAATGGGTTTCCCGATTATGTAAACCAACTTTCTCGAGCCACATTCGCGCAATGTCTAAAGGGTTTTTTTGATGCATGATTTCCAGAGGAAGCATCACATTTTCCAGAGCGGTTAAAGAGGGTAAAAGCTGGAAGGATTGAAATATAAACCCAATTTGCCGTGCTCTGAGTTGTGCCCTCTTGTCTTCATCAAGTAACGTTATATCTTTATCACCGTAGAATATTCTTCCGGATGTCGGTAATTCAAGACCAGCCATAAGATTAAGTAAAGAGGTTTTACCCGATCCTGAGGCACCTGTTATAGCAATGGTAACGCCTGGCTTGATTTCCAGATTTATATTTGTCAAGATTGATAAATAATCGTCGCCACTTTTAACGGTGTAATTAACATTCTGCAACTTTATTTGTGTTTTAGGAAACACCATGAAATCCCTGAAAGTTATTTTTTTTATTAGTATACTAATAATAGCACCAGTTCAAGCAAGTACTATTTTAATTATAGGAGATAGTTTAAGTGCTGGATATGGTATTAATCCAGAAAAAGGATGGGTTCACCTTCTCTCTTTAAAAAACAAAAATCATCAGATAATAAATGTGAGCACCAGTGGTGACACCACCAGTAATGGGCTTGCCAAACTAACCCCGGCTCTGGAAAAATACAAACCTGATGTCGTCATCATAGAATTAGGAGCTAACGATGGGTTACGTGGACTATCAATAGCCCAAATGAAAAGCAATCTGGAAACGATGATCAAACAAAGTCAGGCAACGGGTGCGCAAGTATTATTATTGGCAACCTACCTCCCACCAAATTACGGACCTAAATATATCGAACAGTTTAAACAGGCCTATCATGAGCTGGAGCAAACGTATCAAATCACTCTTGTTCCCATGTTTTTAGAAGGTGTGGCTGGAAATACCAAGTTTATGCAAGCGGATGGATTACATCCCAATGAACAGGCGCAACCTTTAATTCTTGAGACCATATTACCTTATTTGGATAAAATTAAAAGATTAAAGTAATTACAGATTCAACAGACTGGGAGGCATTTCATTGTGCCTCTATCAGGCGCGATTAAAATCAAAAGAAAGCACCTCTGAGATATTTGATTTATTCATCGCTAAAGCCAGTGCGCGATCAACCCCTAATGCAACGCCACTGCATTGCGGCAACCCGTTATTTAATGCTGCAAGCAACCACTCATCAGGCTCTGGTAAAGATAAACCCAGCTTTTTGCGTAACTCTAAATCCATAGCAAACCGTTTTGCCTGGGCATCCAAATCCGTGAGTTCATGAAATCCATTAGCAAGCTCTACCCCGCGATAATACACTTCAAAACGCTCTGCAACCCCATCACGAATTTGAGCTAGAGAGGCTTGGGTTGGAGGAAAACCATAAACAGCAACGGGAGCAGATTCATGAGCAAAAAATGGTTCCACTACATGACTCATCAATAAAAATAAATATTGATCCTTATCTTGTTCATTAGGCGTTAAAACATCTGCCAGGTTATTTTTCAGCAAAACCTGCTGTAATTCATTAATAGAGGCACTAAAAGGATCCACATCACATGACTCTTTAAAGGCATCGTGGTAGGTTTTTCGAATCATGGGCTTGCATCCCATCAGTTCATGCAACAATAAATCCATTTCATCCATCAACGCATGATGATCAATACCCAACTGGTACCATTCTAATAGTGTAAACTCGGGATTATGCCAGCGCCCTAACTCATCATCACGAAAAACACGGGCTAGTTGGAATATAGGCCCACTTCCCGCTGCAAGTAAACGCTTCATATGGTACTCAGGTGAGGTTTGCAGACTGTACGGCTTATTGCGAAAAGTAGCATTGATATTACTTAAATAAGCATCAGTCACACCATAACGGGCCATGACTGGGGTTTCTACTTCAAGATATCCTCTTTCATTAAAAAAAGTACGAATTTGCGCCAGAAATTGCGCTCTTTTCTGCAGCATCTTAA
>JAUXYG010000030.1 GCA_030694525.1 Legionella sp.
TTCTGCATGAATAATTAGCGTAGGGGTCGCAATATCGCGTAAATACTGACGTGAGCTGGATTCTCGATAATAAGAGTGAGCATTGTTAAAACCATATAATGGTGCGGTAACCTGATCATCAAAAGTCCAAAAACAACTGCAATTGGCTGCTTTTTTTAAAATATCAGCTGATTTGTCAAAATACTGTACTTTTCGGGAAAAAATTGTTTTAAATTGATTTAATAAATGACTTTGATAAAAACGAGAAAACCCTTCATTCATCTTATTAGCTACTTTATTCAACATAAATGGTACAGAAACTGCAACTGCCGTTTCGATTAACGACTGCTCTTTTTGTTCTCCTAGCCATTTAAGTAAAACGTTTCCACCTAAAGAAATCCCCACTACTGCTTTTTTACTATGAGGCTCCCTGTCTTTTAAAGTGTCAATTAAAAAATTTAAATCACCCGTATCTCCAGAATGATAGGCACGGGGCAATCGATTCAGCTCGCGCCCAGCGCCCCTGAAATGCATCAAAACGGATCGCCATCCCTGATGCTGAAATGCTTTCATAAATCGCGCAACATAGCTTGAATCCACACCACCACCCAACCCATGTAAGATGATAATCAGGGGAGTCGTATTTGATAAATTACCCGTGCACCAAAGTAATTCAAGAAAATCACCATCAGGCAAATCGAGTTTCTCGATGGTATCAACGGGCGCTGGAAATGGATGTCTTAAAGAGGCATAAATAGTCTGCGCGTGTGCATTGCTCATCCACCATGCCGGTTTAAATTGACTTTCAATGATCATAATTACCTCACATGATAGTGGGGGCTCAATTCATGAACACTTTTAATCATCTCCGCAACATGCTCTGGTGGTACATCAGGGGTAATTCCATGTCCAAGGTTAAAAATATGACCTGTACCTTGACCATAGGATTTCAATACCTCTTCCACTTGTTGACGAATACATTGCTTTGAGCTTAATAGCACGGCAGGATCAAGGTTCCCCTGTATGGCTACCTTGTCGCCTATCTTTTGCCGGGCAGTGTTCAAATCACAGGTCCAGTCAACACCTACTCCATCACATCCAGTGGCCGCTATTTTTTCTAACCATTGACCGCCACCTTTAGTAAATAAAATAATGGGCATATCCGGGTAAAGGCTTTTAATACCCTTCACAATAGTGTTCATATAATACAAGGAAAAATTCTGATAATTTAACGGAGTCAGAATTCCGCCCCAAGTATCAAATATCATTAAAGCATTAACTCCTGCCTTAACTTGCTCTATTAAATATTCGGTTACCGATATCGCTAATTTATTCAATAACATATGAGCAGCTTTATCTTCAGTATAGACTAATTTCAAGATTCGCTTAAAATCACGACTACTACGCCCTTCAACCATATAACAGGCCAAAGTCCACGGACTGCCTGCAAAGCCAATCAGGGGTAACTCTTCTGGCATTTCCTTGCGAATTAAGCGCGCTGCATCGGTAACATAAGAAAGTGTTTTGCCTACATCAGGTATCTCTAACTCATTAATAGCTCGAACATCCTGCACAGGCTTACTAAAACAGGGCCCCTCACCCTCAGAGAAATACAAACCAAGCCCCATGGCATCAGGAATTGTTAAAATATCTGAAAAAAGTATGGCCGCATCCAACGCATACCTGCGTAAAGGTTGCAGGGTGACTTCACATGCCAGTTCAGGATTTTTACACAAACTTAAAAAATCTCCGGCCTTTTCTCTCGTCTGACGGTATTCTGGTAAATAGCGACCCGCCTGACGCATTATCCAAACTGGGGTACGATCTACTGATTGTCGTCTTAACGCACGGAGAAATACGGATTGATTAATATCGAACATTGGTTATCTCATAACATAAAATTGCATTTATAATATCATGTTACCCGCCTCAAATGCAGTGGTATCCCTTGCGGAAGCAGATTAGAATAGGTCTCATTGCCAGGGCTATTTTTACCATTATAGAGGACATTCATGGATACGCTTAATATTAGAGCATTAAAAGTCGCTACCAAAATTGGGATTCATGCTTGGGAACAGCGAATTAATCAGCAATTACTAATAGATATCAGTATTCCATCAGATTTTAGTAACTGTCAGGACAAGATAGAAAATACTCTGGATTATGCAGCGATATGTCAATTGATTACTGAGTATGTAGAGTCCAACTCTTTTCAACTCATAGAAACCGTAGCAGAACATGTCGCATTACGTATCAAAGAAGAATTTAAGGTAGGACATTTAACGGTAGCTGTTACTAAGCCCAGTGCGATAAAAAATGCGGGAATGATACAAGTAAGTATCAGTCGTTAAAGTATCTAAACCCTGATGATAAATGATATGAATCAGTTGAAATTTCCAATAGGAAAGTGCACATTGGCTATTTGCCGCACATCCTCCGATGATGTGAATTTATATCGATTTTAAAAGACTATACACAGGATTATCCACAGATTTTGTGGATAATTAATTTGATGATTTTTTTTTAAAAAATGCAGTAAAACCCTTATAAAACAAGAGTGCTCAAAATTTAATGTGATTATATAATTATCGAAAAAAAAGAAGTGTTGAAAAGTTATCCACAGGGAGTTATTAGAGGCAACAAGTTATGTGATTGGGTATAATAGCAAAGAAATAAATAAAAAACAGTCTTGACTTTCATTATTTCATTACTATTTTTCAACCTTGCAAAAATTGCTCAAAATTACCTAGCCAACGCTGGGTTATTGATTTAGCAATATCGGGGGATTCTTGTACTAATTGTTGTGCAACAGGAGTTAACCAAGGTAATAAAGCTTTATCACGAACTAAATCTGCTAATTTAAACTGGCGATAACCTGTCTGTCGCGTACCCAATATCTCACCGGCTCCTCTTAATTCTAAATCTTTCTCTGAAATAATAAATCCATCATTGGTTGTACGCATCACGTTCAACCGCTCGGATCCATGATGTGATAACGGCGATTGATAGAGGAGAATACAATGAGATTGCGTCACTCCCCTACCTACCCTGCCTCGTAATTGATGAAGTTGGGATAAACCCAGGCGCTCTGCATTCTCAATAATCATTAAACTCGCATTTGGAACATCAACTCCCACTTCAATTACAGTAGTTGCAACCAGTAAATCAATTTCACCCGACTTAAATGCAGCCATGATTGCTTCTTTTTCAGTAGCTTTCATTCGACCATGTACCAGTCCCACCCTCGATCCTAGCTGGTCTTGTAAATAATGCGCCGTTTCGGTGGCTGCCATACACTGTAATTTTTCCGACTCCTCAATCAAAGTACAAACCCAATAGGCCTGACGACCACTGGTAATAGCTGTTTGTAACCGTTGGATAATTAATTCGCGCTTTTCCTGATTAATAACTGCCGTGGTTATCGGAGTACGCCCTGGTGGAAGTTCATCAATAACTGAAATATCCAAATGCGCAAAATGGGTCATCGATAACGTTCGAGGTATCGGAGTTGCAGTCATCAAAAGTTGATGCGGAATGAGCTGTTCTTGCTGACCTTTTTGTTGTAATTGCAATCGTTGCTCTACTCCAAATCGATGTTGCTCATCAATAATGACCAAACCTAACCGATTAAACTGAACGGATTCCTGAAACAATGCATGGGTGCCAATAACAATCTGACAACTCCCATCCGCAAGCGCTGAGAGCGCTGTCCTTCGCTCGGCAACTTTCATTTTTCCAGTCAGTCTTAATACATTAATACCTAAAGTTTCGAACCATCCCTTCAGATTACTGGCATGTTGCTCACTCAGTAAATCTGTCGGAGCCATAAAAGCCACTTGATATCCTTGTGACATTGCCTGAAGGGCTGCCAAGGCTGCGATGATGGTTTTTCCAGCACCCACATCCCCCTGTACGAGACGTAACATGGGTTTCGTCGCGCTTAAATCCTCACTAATTTCACGAGCTACTCGCTGCTGTGCATTAGTGAGTTTAAATGGTAGCGCAGAAAGAAATCGCTCTTTTAAAAGATCATCTTTTGGGATAAAGGGAGATTTAAGTTCTCTTCTTGAATTTCTGGCAAATTGCATGCTTAATCGTTGCGCCAGCAACTCATCAAATACCAAACGCTTAAGCGCAGGATGTTCACCCATTTCTAATGCATGAACTGCGGTGTCAGGTGGGGGGTTGTGCAATAATTTCAGGGCAGAATCCATACTGTAAAAATGATATTTATCTAACTGCTGCTGACTCATCCATTCCAATTGAGTTAACTCATGTTCACTATTTTTTAAAGCCACTTTAATAAGTTGCCTTATTCGTGACTGAGTAAGACCCTGAGTCGTTGGATAAATAGGCGTTAACGTTTCGTTAACTTCGATGACTTTATCGTCATTAACTAATTGATACTCGGGATGAATAAGCTCTAAATTATTATTAAATTCACGCACTTCTCCAAATGCATGTATCATTATACTATTATTTAAAGCGGCAACCTGTTGTTTGTTGAAATGAAAAAAACGAAGGGTCACAATACCTGTTTTATCCTCCACATAACAGTACAGCATCATCCTTTTACCGTATTTAATTTCAGTTTTACACACCCTGCCAGCAATGACGCACCAATCATGGGAGCGCAAATTTTGAATAGGTGTTATTCTGGTTCTATCCTGGTATTTATAAGGCAGATGAAAGAGTAAATCCTGCACCGTGTAAATGCCGCATTTTATAAGTTTTGCGGCCAGTGTTGGGCCAACACCTGGCAGAGATTCACATGTTTTATGCAACACAGTATAATCAATCATTAAAAAATTTAATAATAGCAGGAAACCATGCTCGTTGACGAGTATCATTCAAGCTTAGGAGTCACTTGATGAATCGCATTCTCACCTTTACCGCAGGCTTGATACTGGTTTGGATTATTGGCTATATACTCATTGTCGGCAGGGGCTTACTGGTGCCATTGGTAATGGCAATTCTAATCTGGCACTTATTAAATACTATTAATAATGGAATGCAAAAAATACCTGGAGTAAATCAATACCTTCCAGCTTGGGGAAGTATGGTTGTGTCTCTTTTTGTGGTTGGAATTTTTGTCAAAATTCTGATTAATATCATTACAGACAATGTCAATGATGTAATTGCCGCCTCACCTCGTTATCAGGAAAACCTGTTAGTTATTTTTAATAATCTTGATAACCGGTTTCACTTTAAAGCCTTTGCCGATTTTGATGGAATTATTAAAAGTTTAAATATTCAAAATATGGTAGTAAGTATTTATGGTGTATTTACATCCTTAACCAGTTCAGCAGTGTTAATTTCCTTATATGTAATATTTTTATTTGTGGAACAGCACTACTTCACCCAAAAAATGGATGCTATTTTCACTCAGGAAGAGCATCGAAAAATAGTAAATAATATTATCTCCCATATCACTAAAGATACGCAGACCTATTTGGGGATTAAAACCCTATTAAGTTTAATCACCGCATTATCAAGCTGGTTTTTTATGAAATGGGTTGGACTAGACTTTGCGGAATTTTGGGCGCTCCTCATTTTTTTCCTCAATTTTATTCCAAATATTGGTGCCATTGTTGCAACTGCATTCCCGGCTGCTTTAGCTCTTATTCAATTTGATTCATGGTGGCCCTTTATAGCGATTACTTCTTCAGTGGTCAGTGTTCAGTTTATAGTTGGTAATTTTCTTGAACCAAGATTATTAAGTAAATCTTTAAACTTAAGCCCTCTGGTTATCTTATTTGCTCTTGCCTTATGGGGTACAATTTGGGGTGTATTAGGCATGTTTTTGTCGGTCCCCATCACCGTAATGATGATGATAATTTTTGCTCACTTCCAATCCACTCGACCAATAGCCGTTTTATTATCTCAGGATGGTTATATTTATAAATCATATGAAACGATATATGAAGATTAGTGATAAGAAAGTGCCTTTTAATCTGGCATGAAAAAGCGCATAATAGATCTATTTTTGACGGATAGACAGGCGACATGAAACATACAGTTGAGCATCTTTTAAAACAGGCTTTATACACATTAAACCAATCGGGTAAAATACCATCCGATTTAACTGTTGAAGTTAAGGTGGAGAATGCAAAAGATCCCGCCCATGGTGACTATGCAAGTAATTTGGCGCTTATATTGGCTAAACCATGTCGCCAATCACCACGACAAATTGCAGAAATGCTCATTCACGCTTTGCCCGCTGATTCTATAATCGAAAAAGTAGAAATAGCTGGCGCAGGATTTATTAATTTTTTTATTCGCAGCAGTGCACGAGCTGAAATCATTAACGAAGTACTTCATAAAAAAAATGAATTTGGACGAAGTACTTTGGGTGGAAATCAAAAAGTTTTAATAGAATTTGTTTCAGCTAATCCGACTGGCCCTCTTCATGTTGGGCATGGTCGTAGCGCAGCTTTTGGCGCTACCCTGGGTAATGTTTTAAAAGCAGCCGGGTATGATGTTGCTTTAGAATATTATGTTAATGACGCCGGACGTCAGATGAATATTCTAGCAGTTAGTGTTTGGTTACGTTATCTGCAATTAGCAAAAGAACCAATTATATTCCCTGCAAACGCATACAAAGGTGATTACGTCACCAAGATTGCCCAAGAATTGTGGGAAATTCATGGTGATCAATTTGTCCGTCCCTGGTCTGAAATAATTACTGATCTTCCAGACGATGAGCCTGCTGGAGGGGATAAAGAGCGTTATATTGATTCAATGATAGAGCGTGCACAGAATTTATTAGGCAAAGAAGGCTTTCGTCAATTTCATCAACACGCACTTAACTCTGTTTTAGAAGATATTAAAGATGATCTTGCTGATTTTGGAATCAGATTTGAAAATTGGTTTTCGGAACAATCGTTATTTGAAGACGGCTCTATTGAGAAAGGAATTAAAGCGTTAAAAGATGCAAACCACACTTTTGAACAAGAAGGTGCATTATGGTTCAAAGCCACTGCTTTTGGTGATGAAAAGGACAGGGTTCTAGTCCGTGCTAATGGACAAACTACCTATTTTGCGTCTGATGTGGCCTATCATTGGAACAAATACAACAGAGGTTATGATCGGGTTATTGATATTTTTGGCGCTGACCATCACGGTTATGTCACTCGAGTCCGATCTGCAGTGACAGCCCTGGGTCATGACGAAAAAGCCCTGGATGTTTTACTGGTTCAATTCGCTATCCTTTATCGTGGTAACGAGAGAGTTCAAATGTCCACTCGTAGTGGCTCCTTTGTTACCCTCAGAGAATTACGGGATGAAGTAGGCAACGATGCAGCACGATTTTTTTACGTTGCGCGCAAACCAGAACAGCATATGGATTTTGACCTGGATTTGGCAAAATCAGAATCAAGCGACAATCCCGTTTATTATATTCAATATGCCCATGCCAGGATATGTAGCGTATTACGTCAATTAAAAGAAAGAGGTATGCTTTGGGATGAGGCAATGGGGTTAAAAAATACCTCCTTACTGGAGCAACCCCATGAAAAAACATTGATCAATTTAATCTGTCGCTATCCTGAAATCATCGACACTGCAGCATTAACTTGCGAGCCTCATCAATTGGCTTACTATCTGAGAGAGCTGGCTAATGGATTACATAGTTATTATAATGCGGTACAACTTTTGTGTGACCAAGAAGAATTACGAAGTGCTCGCCTGTGTTTATTAGCAGCAGTACGTCAGGTTTTAAACAATGGCCTAGAATTACTGGGCGTATCAGCTCCTGAGAGTATGTAATGGCAAGAGATTATGGCAGTAAACGCCCCACACGACACCGTTCCAGTGCACCGCAAACGGTTTTAATTACTTTGGTATCTTTTTTACTGGGATATCTGACCGCCTCTATATTTGATATGCAAACAATAAGCACCTGGATGAACAAACAGGTGCTAGCTCACAATGAGACACAGCCCCAGCCAGTCAAAAAGGAGCAACCCCATGCCCAACTTCCCCCTAAGCCAAAATTTGAATTTTATACCTTGTTAGCGAATGAAAAAGGGCCTTCATCCAATTCCCATACTAATCGAGGAACGGCTCCAGCATCTAATGGAAATCCGACACAAACAGCCTCCACTCATGCAGTAACCTCGGCCGTTACTAATGCGCATCCGATTGTAACACCCAAAACAACAACCGCCTCTCCAGTCAAAGTGACTGAAGCTCAACCCATTAATGCAGCTCAACCTAAGACAACTACTCCGAATAAAGGCACTTATTTGATTCAGGTCGCTTCATTTAAAACCAGACAAGATGCAGAACATATGAAGGGTTTGCTTATTCTCAAAGGATTTAACGTCACTGTAGTACCCGTGAGTCAACCGGGAGGTAATTGGTTTCGAGTGATTATCGGACCTTATTCCAATCGTGAATTAGCTCAAAAGGCGCAAGTAACTTTAGCTCGCACGGAGCGTTTAAACGGAATGATTCGTAATATTGGGGGTTAAGATTGAAACATGACCGGTATTGGCAAGCTAAAAAAGTCACAGTCATTGGAGCTGTTGTTAATGCCTTACTCGGTATCATCAAACTCGTCGGTGGGTTCTTATTTCATTCTCATGCTTTAGTAGCGGATGGCGTGCATTCTTTCTCAGACTTGATTACGGACTTAATGGTCTTGTTTGCCTCTAAGTACGGCAGTTTAGATGCTGATGATACCCATCCCTATGGTCATCAACGTATTGAAACCGCTGCAACTTTATTACTCGCACTATTACTCATTCTTGCTGGATTTGGTATTGCCTGGGATGCTTTAGATGAATTAATCCACGCCACCTCTAGAGTTCCTGACTGGTTATCTGTTCCAGTAGTTTGCATTTCGATTGTGGCGAATGAACTATTGTTTCATTATACGCGCCATATAGGAAACAAAATCAATTCGCAATTAATTATCGCTAATGCCTGGCATCATCGTTCTGATGCCGCATCATCGATAATAGTACTACTCGGTTTAATAGGAAGCCTTTCAGGTTATGTATACCTAGATGCTTTGGCAGCTACTATCGTTGGGCTCATGATTATAAAAATGGGATGGGATTATGGGTGGAATAGCGTCAAAGAATTAGTAGATACAGCGGTAAATCCTGAGCTTTTGGCGCAAATTGAAGAAGTCATTTCCAATATTAACGGGGTGCAAAAAATTCATCAATTACGTAGCCGTTTTATGGGAAGTGATGTCTTAATTGATGTGCACATTCTGGTATCTCCCAAAATCTCGGTTTCCGAAGGACACTATATTGCCCAACATGTTCATCATGCTTTGGTGGAACAAATCGCCAGCGTTAAAGATGTAATTGTTCATGTTGATCCTGAAGACGATGAAATTACCTGCCCTTCATTGCATTTACCGAGCAGAAGAGTATTGCAGACCCAATTACTCAACGAAGTGCACCTGGATTTCCCACAAATTCTTTTTTGGAATCTCCATTATTTAAACGGCCAAATGTTTATTGATATTGTGTGTCATGAGGGATTTACTCAATGGAATGAATTACACCAGCGCGTCTTGTTAGCTTTAAACCTGCAAAAAGATATAGCAGAGGTGCGGTTATTCGCATTACATGAACGAATTCATCCACAAGCATGACGATATTATATTTTATTGGTACAATCCGCTCGTTGGGTATTATAAGCTTATGTAGCGCTCGTAAATGCAGGTCTAAGCCCGCGCAGATGTATTCCTTATAATTTTCAAAAATATTGTAAATTAATGGGTTATCATCAAAGAGCACTGAGGTATCCCCTCATAATTATTAATGTGTCATCCCCGCACAGGCGGGGATCTATTCAGTAAAGTGGCATTTTGCTAAATATTTGCATGGTTCCCCGCCTGCGCGGGGATGACAAAAGAACTTTGTGCGTGATAAAGACGCATAAGAATTTGAGATGATACCCAGCCCGCGCAGGTAGGGATCCATCCAATAAAGTGGCATTTTGTTAAATATTTGCATGGTTCCCCGCCTGCGCGGGGATGACAAAAGAACATTAGGTGTGATAGAAGCGCATAAGATTTTGAGTGGATGCCCAGCCCGCGCAGGTGGGGATCCATCCCCTTAGGGGAATGGTGCCATGAAACAAATGGATCTCTCGCCTACGCGAGCTGGGGTATCCCTCATAATTTTAAATGCACAATAATATTATGAATTAATGAGTTGTCTTCCCCACGCAGGTGGGGATCCATCCAATAAAGTGGCATTTTGCTAAATATTTGGATGGTTCCCCGCCTGCGCGGGCTGAGTTATCTCTCATTTTAGCATAATAATATTGTGAATTAGTAAGTTGTCATCCCCACGCAGGTGGGGATCTATCCAATAAAGTGGCATTTTGCTAAATATTTGGATGGTTCCCCACCTGTGTTGGGATGACAAAAGAAACATTGTGAATGATAAAAGGACATAAAATTTTGAGGGGATAACCCTGTACTCGAGAAAAATAAGCATAAGAGTATTAATAAACTCCGATGCTGGCAATCAATAATGTATTATGCATTACCGAATGTGCCTATGTCACATTTAAGTAGATACAACATTTCTTGGATTAAATTAACCGTAAGGTTAACCTGAATTTTAAAGTGGGAATCTTAATGATAACGGCTACAAGCTTAAAAGTGATTTTTGGTTTATCTATTTTTATAATTATAATTATTTCTGGGTGGTATCCCTTTAGAAGGCGAATTAAAGAAGATCAACATGTTGATTTTCCTATAGGAGAAACTTTAGCGACCGGGGTCTTCCTGGGGGCTGCGTTACTTCATATGCTACCCGAGGCAAATACTTTATTTCATGCCATGGGATATAATTACCCTTTTGCTTTTATAATCGCAGGTGCCGTCTTCCTCATTTTCTTATGGTTTGAACATTTGGGAAAGGAGTTATATCATCATCATCATGACCATCACCATCATGAAAAATCAGATCACCATCATCACCATGCGGAACATCCTGCTTTTGCAATCCTGGCGTGGGCTATGCTCTCGGTTCATTCGATCATGCTTGGAGCTGCCTTAGGTCTTGCTCATTATAATTCGTTGATTATCATGTTATTTCTAGCCATCATAACTCATAAATGGGCCGAAAGTTTTGCTATAGCGGTTCAGTTAAACAAAAGCTCCATGAGCACCCGCGCAAGTCTTATCTTTTTTATATTATTTAGTTTTATGACCCCTTTAGGAATTTATTTGGGTTGGTATTTTGGACATGGTGTTGAGACGAACTCCGTTTTTGATCCCATCTTATTAGCAGCTTCCGCAGGTACTTTTCTCTATTTAGGCACACTTCATGGCCTCGAGCGTTGTGTCATGGTGGAGCGATGCTGCAACTTGAAGGATTTTAGTTACGTCATCATTGGCTTTTTACTTATGGCCTCGGTTGCTGCTTATGTCTAGTTTCTTAAAACAACAAAAACCCCTTATCCTTGCTTCTGGCTCCTTAATCAGAAAAAAATTACTCCAATCTATTGGTCTTGAGTTTGAAGTAATTCCATCAGACTGCGACGAAGAAGCATTCAAAGCTAGCCATAGATCGGAGAACTATCTCGATTTGGGATATACTCTTGCTCAGCATAAAGCACTAAGTGTATCCAAACGATATCCTAATCATTTTGTTATTGCAGCAGACCAGCTTTGTGTCATAGATGACATACTCCTGGATAAACCATTAAATCATGATATTGCCATTCAGCATTTACAATTATTAAGCGGTAAATCTCATCAGCAAATAGCCTGTTTATGCATAGCACAAGGAAATAAAATCTTATGGAACTATCATGACATCGCCACTTTAACTTTACGCGATTTAAACGTTAAATCGATTGAAGATTATCTTCTCGCGGATAAACCATATCAAAGCTGTGGCGCTTATCAGTATGAAACCCTGGGAAAATGGCTATTTGAAAAAGTTGATGGTAAGGAAGATACTATTTTGGGACTGCCCTTATTGCCTCTCATATCAGCATTAACTGAATTGAAGGCAGTTATCCTATAATTTAATGTTCAATGCGATGATTCATTTTAATAATTCGTACATAAAATGGTCATAGTTCATTAATTACCCCTTCTCTTCTCTGCAAGCCTTGACAAGCTCATCATGAAACAAAACAATAGCTGCAAGAATAAAATATCATTAGGAAATTATATGCAAATAGCTAAAATCCATGCCCGTGAAATTCTGGACTCTCGGGGTAATCCAACTATCGAAGCCGATGTTATTTTAAAAAATGGTCTTACAGGCCGCGCTTGTGTCCCATCCGGTGCTTCAACTGGAAGCCGTGAAGCCTGCGAACTTAGAGACGATGACGCCACACGTTTTAATGGTAAAGGGGTTAAAAATGCGGTTGCTCATGTCAACTATGAAATAAACCAAATGCTAAATGGTTATTCTATTGAAGACCAGGAGGAATTAGATCAGCAACTAATTAAGCTGGATGGAACTGATCATAAATCACGATTAGGCGCCAATGCTGTTTTAGCAGTGTCCCTTGCCAGTGCTCGGGCTCGAGCACTCATGCTTAATATGCCTCTGTATGCAGCACTCAATCAAAACCAGAGTATGACCATGCCTGTTCCCATGATGAATGTATTAAATGGCGGAGCTCATGCTGATAACAATGTTGATATTCAGGAATTTATGATTATGCCCGTTGGTGCAGCTGATTTTCCAGAGGCAATTCGTATCGGCACTGAAATTTTCCATAAACTTAAAAGCGTTTTGAAAAAGCAGGGATTAAATACAGCTGTGGGAGATGAAGGTGGTTTTGCTCCAGACATAAAATCCAACCGCCAGGCGCTGGATATGTTAAGTGAAGCTGTGCAATCCGCAGGTTTTAAACTGGGTTCGGAAGTTATGTTTGCTTTGGATGTTGCCGCATCGGAGTTATTTCAGCAGGGCATGTATCACATGGCATCGGAACAACAAAAATTTACCTCAACACAATTAGTAGATTACTACACTGATTTAGTTTCAAGCTATCCAATAGTCAGTATCGAAGATGGCCTCGATGAAAAAGATTGGGCTGGTTGGAAAGAGCTGACTGCAAAATTAGGTCAACGCATACAGTTGGTGGGTGACGATTTGTTTGTAACGAATCCTAAAATCCTGCAAGAAGGAATAGACCAGAACATTGCAAACGCGATTCTTATAAAAGTAAATCAAATTGGTACATTAACCGAAACCCGACAGGCGATTGCTCTTGCTCAAAAGAACGGCTATCGCTGCGTGATGTCCCATCGCTCGGGTGAAACAGAAGATACGTTCATCGCTGATTTAGCCGTCGCGACAGGCTGCGGCCAAATTAAAACAGGATCTCTATGTCGTACGGATCGTACTGCAAAATACAATCAGTTATTAAGAATAAATGAAATCGCTAATTTGCCCTATGCAGGTAAAAGCATTTTAATTTAGTTAGGACTATTGCATTTTGCTATTATTCACTTCTGGATATTTGTATTTCAGTGTCTTGAGAGGAGCGAAGAGACGATTCATGAGAGCATCTCTGTCTGCTTCGTCGCGCCGCTCCTCGCCATGATTAAAATCACACAGATTGAGGTATCCTATGTCATTGCGAGAAGCTGCGCGACAAATCAAACCAGTACAATATTAATTACTGTCAGTTATCCTGAACTACGCACTGATTAAATATAATCTATCTTTGAATAATCTGAGGAGTTCTCATGAGCAAGCCGAAGGATCTGAATGCATAGCCGATTTAATATTATTTACTTAAGAATTGGTTTTGCCCATTCTCTTTTATGATATCAGCTAATAGAACCAGTTCCTTACTCATTCCTTTTTGCCGACCATTGAAAAAGAAGCCAGCCCCCGTAATTGTTAATAGGGAACCTGCTGCCGTCATTCCAATACCTGCGCCAAGCCCAACCCCAAGGGTCATTGTTGAAATCAGTACTCCAGCTGTGCCAAGAGCGATACCTAATGTCAGCATGAGCCCACCTAAAATGCGCCAACCTAAAGAGGCTTTTCCCTGAACTTCATTTGCTGATATATTATACTGGTGAATAAGTTCCTGACGCATTTCACCGGGCCGACTAATTAATAATTCATTGGTTAATGAAATTGCTTGCGATAAAGAGGCATCCCATCCACTTTTAGCAATTAAACGCACCGTTATACCAACTATATTTTGTACCTTTGCCTTAATTTCCGGTTGATTAATAATTACTAAATTTGAATTTAATGTAACGAATGCTTTTAATCTCTCACGCAGCTCATTATCTGGAACTATAATTTGACCAAAAGTAGCCTCATCACCCCACTGATCGGATCTTTTAGCATTGGCTAATTTTACTGATTGTAAATGAGTATTCTCATTAATTAAATAATCAAACAAACTGATATCATCCAGCTTATTTATTGATAATTTTTTCTTTTTTATTTTCTCATTATCATGAATATAAGTTTGCCCTAGTTCAAGTTCTTTATGAACATAGGTATATCCGACAATTTCATCACCTGGTTTAATTTTAGTAGTAAATAAACTGTTTCGAGGGAGAAGCGTTTTGGTTGGATATGGCGCACATAAATAATCAAATGCATCTGCACCACAATCTACTTCATTGTTAGTGACTAATTGGTCAATTATCCCTGTAGAACGCTTAATTGCTATACCTGTATCCCCAATACCAAAACCAGAACACTGCAAATGACCATTTTTCTCATAAGTCATCGCAACCGACATTTTAAACTCTAAACGATGCTGAGCGCTAAATTTATATCGTTCATTACGAATTTTTATTACTGTATTTTTAGTAATTTCATCTGGATTAGATTTTGATTGTGATAAAGCTCGTGCGTAATCATCCATTAAAGGGAGCACATGATTATCTATAAATTTATATATGGTCTCAGCGTCACATGCAGGATCGCCATCAACGACAATTTGAAAAGGCAAGCCATCAAAACTATAACCTAACACAATTTTATCATGAGATTTTTTATTTAAAACACGTCTACCCTCACCATTAAATTGTGCAAACATACTGCCGGCCCATGTACTACTATTACCACCATCTATGTTTTTTCTTTGAGATTGTTTGATAACACCATGGTCTGTACCCTGGCAGGAATGAATAATATACATATAATATTCTTTAAATAATTTTTTGTGCATTATAACAAAAACGAAATCTAATGAATATAAATAAACCATTTTGTACTTTATCCATGATTATACTGGGCATGTCACTGGTGCTGAACAGTAAGTTCCAAGGCAAAACTGGAAAGAGCATAGATTTTTATTAAATAATATTACTAGTTTAATAACAAAATGAACTATTCATTAATAATTTAAATTCGTTGGTGACACCAGGGACACGCTTCGGTAAGATGAACTTTGATTTAGTAAAAGGACTGACTTATGACTGTTGATTTTCATTTATTATCCCATCCTGGAATCCAATCTTTAATTCCTTATAAACCTGGTAAATCCATTGAAGAACTGAAACAAGAAAAAGGTCTTACCGATATTATAAAAATGGCGAGCAATGAAAATCCTTTAGGATGCAGCCCCCTCGCTTTATCAGCAATACAAAACATTGCGTCCTCCACAGTTGCTACTTATCCATCCCCTATAATTCATCCATTAATGCAGAAATTGGCGGATAAATTACACGTTGATAAAAAGCAACTGTTTTTAAGTAATGGCTCCGATTATCTATTTGGCATTCTATTAAAATGTTTTGCTCTGCATGTGGGGAAACACATACTCACTCACGAATATGCATTCAGTACTTATGAAATTCAGGCTAAAACGTTACAAATCGCCGTCTCAAAAGTGCCTGTTCATCCCAATTGGCAAGTAAATATTAATAATATAATTCAAGCCTGCACCCCACAAACCGGGTTGATTTTTTTAGCAAATCCAAATAATCCTACTGGTTTATTATTAAGTCAACGGGACATTAAATTTTTACTTGAAAGAATTCCGGAAAATACCTTGGTGGTACTGGATGAAGCCTATTATGAATTTGCTGAAAGTGAGATGGAATGCAATAGCATAGATTGGATAAAGGAACATCCTAATCTCGTGGTGACCCGGACATTCTCAAAAATATATGGCATGGCAGGTTTACGCTTAGGCTATGCAATTGCTCATCAGGACATCATTAGCATTCTACAAAGAGTACAATTGCCCTTTGCAGTAAACCAAATCGCTATGGCTGCTGCTTATGCTGCTTTGGATGATTCTGAGTTTATCAAGTTAAGCATCGAGGTTAACCAAAAAGGAATGCATCAATTAAAAGAGGGTTTTGATAAACTGGGCATTAACTATTTACCCTCAGCATGCAATTTCTTAACAATAGATTGTACTGAAGATTCAATGGCTCTTTTCAACTATTTGCTTTCTAATGGAATTATCGTCCGGCCTTTACATCCTTACAGCATGTCTCATTACTTACGTGTTTCTATTGGAACAAAAGAACATAACACACGTTTTTTAGATGCATTAAATAATTATTACCAGTAAACTAAACTACGGATATTTGAAAATATTATTTTATTTGAAGTATGGTTTTTTTCTATAATTGTAAATATAAAGGATAAACTATGACTAGTGATTTAAGCAGCAAACAGTGTAAATCTTGTGAGGGTATTGGTGAGGCTTTAAATGCAGAGCAAGTACAAAACCTCAGATCTCAGTTACATGAAAACTGGAAAATTAGCTCTGACTCTCTTTCAATTAAACGTGAGTTCTCATTTAAAAATTATTATGAAACCATCGCTTTTATTAATGCTGTAGCCTGGATAGCACACACTGAAAATCATCATCCCGATTTAGATGTGAAATATAAGGATTGTCATGTCATTTTTTCAACCCATGCTTTAAATGGACTTTCTCTTAATGATTTTATTTGCGCTGCAAAAGTAGATAAATTATTTAATGATTAAGTACTGAAAACAGTGGAGACACCTAATTAAAGGAATAGGATTATATTGCGAAAGGGTTGCCCACCAACGTGGGCGTAACAGTTTGGAGCAAAGTGTCTGGTGAAAGAATATTTATAATATTCTTTCACCAGACGCTAATGCATCTACTGTCGTTACTTCCAATTAAGGAGAAATTAAGGTCTATCATCCAGTTCTTTACGCTGAGCAGGCATGAAATCTTTACGATCCAGTCCCATAACAACTGCCAAAGCCCCAGCGACATATATCGAAGAGTAAGTTCCAATCACGATACCGATGATTAAGGCAAGCGAAAATCCATGAATGGTTTCACCACCATAAACAAATAATGAAACCACTACAAATAAAGTCAGAACAGATGTCATAATGGTTCGCGATAAAGTTTGATTTATCGAAATGTTCATAATTTCCATCGGAGAACTTCGGCGAATCTTGACAAAATTTTCGCGCACCCGGTCAAATACCACAATAGTATCATTTAGCGAATACCCGATAACTGCTAATAAACCTGCCAATGCTTTTAGATCAAACTCAATTCCAAATAAAGCAAAAATACCAAGTATCAAAACCGGATCATGAATCAATGCCACGGCCGCGCTAATAGCGAGACGGTATTCAAATCGCATCGCGATGTAAATCATCGTAGCCAATAAAGACACCACAATAGCCAAGGCGCCCTTGGTAGCTAACTCCTGTCCGACTTGAGGCCCAACAAAATCCACCCGTTGCTTGACTGCACCAGGAAGAACAGACATCACCTGGTCTACCAATAATGTTTGATCTTTATCAGCCCGGGGAGCAATACTTATTAGTACATCTTTGGAAGTACCATAACTCACCACTTGTGCTTCTTTAAAACCGATTTTACTGAGGTTTTCCCTTATTGCCGATAAATCAGCAGCATTGGGATAAGTGACTTCAATTTGAGTACCACCAGTAAAATCGAGTCCCCACTTTAATCCATTCACAGCCAAAGCAGCAATTGAACCGACAAATATTAATATTGAAAACAGCGCTGTCCAACGACGAGCGCCCATAAAGTCCACTTTTGAATTTGGATTAAAAAATTCCATCTGAGCCTCGCCTTATATACCTATAGATAATTTTTTAACGTTACGACCACCATAATACCAATTCACCATAGCTCGTGTATAAGTAATACCAGTCAACATAGACGTTAATAAGCCCAAGGACAGAGTAACAGCAAATCCTCTTACTGGACCTGTACCCACCGCAAACAGAATAATGGCCACAATTAAGGTGGTCACATTCGCATCTAAAATGGTTGAAAATGCCCGCTCATATCCTGCATGGATGGCCGCCTGAGGCGATAACCCATTACGCAATTCCTCTCGAATACGTTCATATATCAATACGTTCGCATCGACCGCCATACCTACTGTCAACACGATCCCCGCAATACCCGGAAGCGTAAGGGTTGCATCAATAATTGATAATAAAGCAATTAGTAAAACCAGATTCAAGATAAGTGCAATGTCAGCAATCAATCCAAATATATGGTAATAAACCAACATAAGAATAAGAATAAGTCCCATTCCCACTTCTAAAGACACAATACCCCGACGAATATTTTCTTTACCTAAAGTCGGACCAACAGTACGCTCTTCAATTGGATAAATAGCCGCCGGTAAAGCCCCTGCTCTAAGTAATAAAGCAAGATTACTGGCCTCTTTACTATCAGTCAGACCGGTGATTTGGAAATTACTCCCCAATGCATTTTGAATAACTGGCGCACTAATCACCCGCTCTTCACGATGAGTTACTCGTTTTTCTTCACCGTTAATTGTTTGAATGGTATTTTTATTTTCAACATACACAATAGCCATTCGTTTACCGATATTTTCTCGAGTTACTTTAGTGAACAGGCTTTCACCTCCGCCCCCTAACTGAATTTGAACCGCTGGTGTAGCCGTCTGTTGATCAAAACTCGAGACTGCAGAAGTAATTGAATCCCCGCTTAAAACTACCTGCCTTTTGAGAAGTATGGGGCGGCCTTCCATCATGTATAATTTATCATTAACAGGAACCACACCGGTTTGCTTGGCGATTTGTGGATCATTTTCCTGATCAACAAGATAGAACTGTAAGGTTGCCGTTCCGCCGAGAATCTGTTTTGCTCGAGCAGCATCCTGAATTCCAGGTAAATCCACAGCAACTCTGGTTGCACCCTGCTGTTGTACTACCGCTTCACCTACACCGAGCTCGTTAACCCGATTACGTAAAATACTCATGGTTTGTTCTATGGTATTTTGCCGAATGGTATTTAGCTCAGCCGGAGTTATAGAAGCTAAAAGGGAATTTGGAGTTTTAGTCTTGACAAAAACAACTCCGGGAATTTTTTCTCTTAACTCAGTAAGGGCTTTTTCCATGGATTGCGTGTCACGAAATCGAATATCAATTCCTTTATCTGCCAGATAACGAATTCCAGAATAACGCAGGCCAATCTCACGCAGTTCCTGACCAATATTTTTCATTATTCCTTCATAGCGCCTGCTAATTACAGACTCTACATCGACTTCAAGAAGAAAATGTACTCCGCCTCTTAAATCCAGACCTTGTTTCATCGGCGCAGCATGAATTCTTTCAAGCCAACGCGGTGTAGAGGGAGCCAGATTAAGGGCAACTGTATACTGACTGCCCAGGCTATTTTTAATGACATCTTGAGCCAACAATTGCGCATCGGTTGAATTAAAACCAACTTGCACGCCATCCTTCTCTACGCTAACTGAAGAGTACTCCAGTTTTGCGGCTTTTATAGTATTTTCAACCTGAGCGCTCACCTGCTCGTAATCAACTGCAGTATCCGATGAAATTTGCACTACAGGGTTTTCAGTATACAGATTGGGTATGGCATAAATTAAACCAATGACGGCAATAACAACCAACATCAGATTTTTCCATAGAGGATATTTGTTTTGCATTTCCGTGTCCCTATGACAGACTTAAAGAGATTTTAAAGTGCCTTTAGGCAATACTGTAGTAACCGCGCCTTTTTGCAAACTAATCTCAATTCCTTCTGCAGGGCTTACTTTAATATACTGCTCGTCCATGCTAACCACTTTTGCCAAAATTCCACCTGAGGTGATTACTTCATCACCCTTTTTTAAACGGCTGAGTAATTCACGATGTTCTTTAGCTCTTTTATTTTGTGGTCTAATCAACATGAAATAAAATAATACAAAGATAGCTGCGATCATAATGAGTGAAAAAGTTCCATCTGCCTGAGCGGCTGGTGGAGTTACTGCGGCCATGGCATCGCTAATAAAAAAACTCATAAAATCTCCTAAAATCGGCTATTAATAGTGCAGCAGATTTCTTTTGTACTGCCCGCTGATATTCTCTAACGAATCAAACAAAGCTATTGATATCGACAGGTTACAAAAGAGTCTGTTGTTCAACAGCGTGACATCATATAGCGAATTGATCAGAAGGTAAATGAATCAGCTCAATTTCACTTTATTTTTACTGACATATTTGTGCCTGATAGACATTGTGTTGAATTAACAATCGATGACATAACAAAGGTGTATGAAGATAGAGATGGTGCAGATATGCTTTTGTAAATTTTTGAGAACAAGTAGGACACCCACAGTCTGAAATAATTGTTTCAAATTGCAATTGCATTGCTTCATCAGTCAAGTCAATTTCGCCCTTAATTCCGTAAACAATGCCTTTAATAGCCTTATTGGCAGGTGTATCTGACTCAAGATAATCAAAAGATGAAAAATTCCGCATTTGCTCCGGATCGAAATCTCCGATTAGATATCGCGGTACGTGCGCCCATTTCTCTATCTTTTGTAATGATGAAGAGTTTTCATTAAGGTCATACAGTTGCGCATATACTCCATAGGATTTGTTTGAATCAGGAGCAAAAAAATCATCAACTGAAAAAAAAGGCATGGAATGAGTATTAAAATGATTCCAAAATATCCCATCCTCTTTAATTATGTTGGCAGGTAACAATACTTTATCTACTTTTAGGCCATTGATGATTTCAAGTAACTGAAGCATTGAATATTTTGTTTTGCTCCCATCAAAGGGAGATGTAAGACTAAATAAACCCTCTTTATTCGCTTTTAATCGAGTCGCATTAAGAATCAGTTCGCCCGACCAGTTTAAATAAGATTTTAAATCCGGAATCTGTCGTAAAAATTCAAAGCCTGGCTTTATGAGCAGATTATCAAGATAGTAAGTAACCACTGTCGTGTTTACCTCTTCCCAATTCGTCGGAGTAAGGCATAATCCAGCTTCTGAACTTAGCACAGGGACATATTGGAGCTTTTTATTTAACATGAGTTATCCTTTGGTTACAACAATAAACTGGTATCGCCATAGCTAAAAAACCGATAGCCTTTATTGATTGCTTCCTGATAAAGATCCATCGCCTGTTGGTGCCCAATAAAAGCTGCAACCAGCATCAATAAAGTAGATTCAGGAAGATGGAAATTGGTCATCAATCCATCACAAACTTTAAATTGATATCCAGGATAGATAAAAATATCGGTGTCTCTACTGCAAGGCTCAAGATCTCCATGCAGCGCAGCACTTTCTAACGTGCGCAAGGCAGTCGTACCGATTGCTATAACCCGATTACCTGCCGCTTTTGTTGCCTTGACTGCCGAACATAATTCCGGACTGATTGTAAAATGCTCACTATGCATTTTATGATCTAAAATATTGTCACACCGCACCGGTCGAAAAGTACCAGCACCCACGTGCAGTGTCACATGAGCAACATTTACGCCACGCGATTCCAGACTTTGCAGCACTGCCTCATCAAAATGCAAACCCGCAGTGGGCGCTGCCACCGATCCTTCATGTTTTGCATAAACCGTTTGATAGCGATCCTCATCCATCGCCTCATCTTCTCGCGCAATGTAGGGTGGCAAAGGAATATGTCCTACCTGATTTAATAATTGCAGTACGTCACCGGACGCTTTACAGAGAAACAAATCATCGTCACACCCCAAAACTTCAAGGCGTTGACCCTGCTCTAACTGGATAACGCCACCAGCCCTTAATGCTTTGCTGGCTTTAATATGCGCTAAAAACGTATCTTCTCCAGTAATTCGTTCCACTAACAGCTCCACTTTACCACCCGACATTTTATGCCCATAAAGTCTTGCTGGAATAACTTTACTGTCATTCATTACCAGTAAATCACCGGGATTTAAAAAATCTGCAATTTCTTTAAATTGATAATGACCATATTCTCTGTTTATACGATTGTACAGTAATAAACGGGAGCCACTTCTATTAGGTAAAGGATATTGAGCGATTAATTCCTCGGGTAAATCAAAATAAAATTCCTGCTTATTCATAACGCAACCTGAAAATAAATTGGCAGCATTATACACTGAATTGGGTAAGTTTGTTATCATGAACGATGGAAGTTTTCATAGGTTCCGGCTTTAATAATCAGGTTATATGAAGATGTTTCTCGAAGACGACTAAAACCACAGCATTTAAAATCCAGATGAGACTGCTGGTTAAATAAGGATACGGATAAGGCTTAAACGTTCTTTTTTTAAAAATAAAATCCGCAATGAATACTGGCACTACTGATAAAAGGGTTAAAACCAGAATTAAGGCAATCCCAGGAGCAGCTCTTTTAAAGGGAAGGATATGAGTAACTAAAGTCACCATGTTGAGCAGCACTTCCCGGTAATAATAAATAGCCCATAACACCCACAACTCAAATTTATAAACGAACCAGGAAGCTGCTGCTAAAGGAAGGATAAGTTTCGCTCCTTTGATAGCAAATAGGCGCTTAAACGTTCGGATGAATTCTTGTGAGAAGAATACAAAAATTGAAGCAAAAAATACGACTACAGCGAGCGTAAATAACATGTTTAATCCTGATAAGTACTCATTATTGCCGTTCCTCTAATGCTTCCCAGCGGGCATAACATTCTGCTAGTAATGCTTCATCTGCTGTGAGTAATTGATTAATTTTTGCAATAGCTGATGCGTCTTGTTGATAAAAATCGGGTTGTGCCATTTGTAATTGTAATTGATTAATTTTATGTTCTAATTTTTCAATTTTTTGCGGCAATTGCGACAACTCTCTCTGCTCATTAAAATTTAATTTGTTTGAAGGGTTGGATCGCTTTTCATTACTGACTTTAACAGGTGCTTCACGCTGCTGTTTTTTGTGCATTTTATAATCATCATACCCGCCCACAAATTCACTAAACTTGCCCTCATCCTCATGAACCAAAACACTGGTAACCACTTGATTAATAAATGCCCTATCATGACTAATTAAAATTAACGTGCCCGGATAATCCATCAACATGCTTTCTAAAAGCTCCAACGTTTCAATATCCAAATCATTGGTTGGTTCATCCATTACTAAGAGATTAACAGGTTTCGCGAATAATTTAGCGAGCAGCAGACGATTTCTCTCGCCTCCAGATAGAGATGATACCGGTTGATTAAATCGTTCTGGTGAAAATAAAAACTCTTTCAGATAACTGGCAACGTGCTTTTGTTTGCCATTTATAGTGACATAATCTGCGCCATCACCTACGTTAAACATCACCGTCTCATCTTCCAGAAGCTGACGTCGCAATTGATCAAAGTAGGCTACATTCAACGAAGTACCTTGTTTTATAGTCCCGCTTTCTGGCTTTAGCTCACCTAATAATAACCGTACCAAAGTGGTTTTTCCGCAGCCGTTAGCGCCAATGATCCCGAGTTTATCGCCTCTGGTAAGTAATAATGAAAAATCACGAACAATAAGCTTATTACCAATTGTAAAACTGATTTTATCGGCTTCAATGACCATTGAGCCCGAGCGCGTCACATCAAGAGTAAGCGATTTTACTGAACCTAATTGATTGCGACGTGCTTTATATTCCTCCCGCAAAGCCTTTAATGCCCTTACTCTTCCCTCGTTGCGAGTACGACGAGCCTTAACTCCGGTGCGAATCCAGACCTCTTCTTCAGCAAGTTTTTTATCAAATAAATCATTTGCTTTTTGTTCGCTTAATCGAATGGATTCGCGTCGATCCAGATAAGTTTCATAATTACACTCATGAAAATATAATTTACCCCGATCAATTTCCACAATGCGATTGGCCACCTGTGCTAAGAATTCTCTATCATGCGTGACCACTACAACACTACCATTGAAATTTTTTAAATAGGATTCAAGCCACTCAATTGCTTCAATATCCAAGTGATTGGTTGGCTCATCCAATAATAATAAATCGGGGGATGCAATCAGTGCTGCCGCTAACAAAACCCTTCTTTTCATCCCTCCCGAAAGATTTGCCATTTGCTGGCCAATGTCAATCCCCAACCGACTTGCCATCGTTTCCACTTTGGGTAATAAATCCCAGGCATGCAGATTATCCATTTGCTCTTGACAGCGTGCCAATTTGTCCATGTCATCCTGTTGCGATAACACGTTAAATTGAGCTAAAACCTCACCCACCTCACCTAAACTTTTAACGAGAAAATGATATACAGACTCGTCTCCGGTTATAGGTACTTCCTGGGTTAGTCCTGCTATTTTCAAACCGGAAATTTTGTTAATTTGTCCTTTATCAAGGACCAAATCACCTTGCAATAATTTCAAAAGACTTGATTTTCCTGCTCCATTTCGACCCACCAGTGCAATTCTGTCTTGTGGTTGAATTTGTAAATCAGCCTCATTGAGTAAATGATTCCCGGCAACAATCAGGCTGACCCCATTAAATGAAACAATACTCATAATATAAAACTCGATAGATAATAAAACATGGGTTAGTTTTTTTGCCTTTTTAAAATAAGGCGGTTTTGATCTTGCATTATACTAAATTTCGACAAAACATTCATACCCAGTAAGACTTCATCATCATTAGTGGGGATGATTACTGCCTTAACATCATTTATAGTAAATTCCCCAAAGGATAAGCTCTGCAAACGCGTTAATGATCCGGTGACTTCTCCATTAGCTGTAGATATAGTTATTGGATATCGTCCTGTTACATTCAGTCGTTTCGCCAAATTCTGAGGGATTGCAACCAGTGTAGCGCCGGTATCTACCAAAAAATTAACTGAAAGGTCATTTATACGGCCTTTAATATAATAGTGCCCTCGTTTGTCGGCAGTTAATTGATATTCATTGTGATTTATTACATGCGCAGGAGTAACAGGATTTTCATAATAATAAAAAAATAAAAATAAGCCTGCGAATAAAATAATCCAGACAATTAAAAACATAAACCGACCGGTGCGGTTATATTGTTCGTCACTCATTGATTAGCTAGCGCCATGGGGTAAAACCATTATGCCATCCATCTCCACTTTAGCGCCACGGGGCAAAGCGGAAACACCAATCGCAGCTCTTGCGGGATAAGGCTCCATAAAATAACGACTCATCGCCTCGTTGATTAACGGAAAATGACTTAGATCCGTAAGATAAACGGATAATTTGACAATATTTTTTAAACTGCCCCCCGCTGCCTCGCACACTGCAGAAAGGTTTTCCAAAACCTGAGTAATTTGCAGTTTAATGTCGTCACTACATATCTTCATGCTTAAAGGGTCTAAAGGTATCTGTCCAGAAAGATATATTGTATTGCCACTTTGAATCGCTTGACTGTAAGTTCCGATGGCCTCTGGAGCTAATTTGGTATTAATTGGCTTCATTAATTATCCCCTTGTTTTTTTCTGTATAAACGCATAACTACTTTATTGGCTCTAAGTCTGCGCATGACTCGTGCCAAATGAGTTCTATCATTGACGCTAATTGAAAACGTAACCGCATTATGCCGCCCGTCTCGCGGGTCTACATTGATATTACCAATATTAGAATTCGCTTCAGAAATCGCAGTCGCCAATGCTGCCAAAACGCCCCGCTCATTCGCTACATCAACCGTTATATCCACCCAGTATTCTCCCTGAACCTGTTCATCCCAACGTAGGGCAATAAACTGATCAGGATTGCTGCGTGATGTTTTTAAGGTAGGACAATCGCTGGCATGGACAATAATTCCTCTGCCCTGCTGGAATTTACCAACAATACTATCACCAGGAATTGGCTGACAGCATTCGCCAAAATGCACCACCATACCTTCAGTGCCTTTAATTGCCAAGGGCCGGCTTTTACTTCCTTTATCCAGCTCATTCGAATCTTGAGCCACAACCAGACGCTTGGCGATAACCATAGACATTTGATTACCAATCCCTATTGCGTACAATAAATCATCGGGAGTTTTATAATGCAAATCACTAATTAATGCTTGTAACGATTCAGGAGGGACTTTTGCATAATCGCTTGAAAGCTCAATTAAAGACTGCTCCAAAAGACGTTTGCCCAAAACAATGGATTCAACATGTTGTTGGCTTTTCAAGAAATGACGGATGTTAGACCGTGCTTTACCTGTGACTACAAAATTCAGCCAGGCAGGACTCGGGTGAGCTGCTGGCGCCGTTATAATTTCAACAGTTTGACCGTTGGATAAAGGGATACTGAGTGGCACCAGTCTCCTGTTTACTTTTGCTGCAACACAACTGTTTCCTACTCCAGAGTGTACTGTATAGGCAAAATCAACTGGCGTGGCCCCTTTAGGCAATTCCATGATATGCCCTTTGGGCGTGAAGACATAAACCTCATCAGGGAACAAATCAATTTTAACGTTTTCAATAAACTCCAAGGAATTTCCGGTACTTCGCTGCATTTCCAATAAACTTTGCACCCACTCACGAGCTCGCAGCTGGGCTTCATTAACTTCCAAACCTGAGGATTTATAAATCCAGTGCGCAGCAACCCCGTTATCGGCTACTTTATCCATTTCACGTGTTCTGATTTGAACTTCCAGTGGAACACCAAAAGGTCCGAATAAAGTAGTATGCAACGATTGATACCCGTTCGCTTTGGGTATGCCTATATAATCTTTAAATCGCTGAGGCACGGGTTTGTAAGTGCAATGCAATGCACCTAAT
>JAUXYG010000149.1 GCA_030694525.1 Legionella sp.
TCACGAATAGATTAAAGAATATAAATGTTTTATAGCTTAGGACAAATGGTTAGCAAGGTGTTTCTCTGATGCGTATTTTAAATTTTGATGAGTAATAGTGATTTGCTCTCGCTCTGGGCGAGAGCCTGGATGATTAAGCAGTAAAAGTACGTGATGCATTTTTTTCTTGGATGGCCTGAACGAAGCCACTTACAGTAGTCACCTCTTTTCCAACTAAAGTTTGAGCCTTTCCTGATTTAATATATGATCGAAGTTCTTTGCCCAAATTACCATTCCTTAAAATGGACAGGTGCTCTCTTAAATTAACGTTCTCTCCCATTAGCGCTGAATTTAAAGCCCTGACCGCATTATTTTTTTGGGTGAAACTTTTCTGGAAGGCAGAAAAAAAGCGACCGTGAAAATATTCCTTAGTTTTCCCCGAGGAATCAGTTACCGATGTTCTTTCTTTTAAGTAGCTATCGAGCAAGTACTGAATGTCGTATTCCTTCTGTTTCTCATGATTACCTGCCTGTGCATATCCTTGAGCAATAAATTTAACATCGGCATTATGATGTGTGCGATAGGCCTCTACCTTGTCATGGTTACCAGCTAGTGCATAGGTTTGAGCAATAACGTTAATATCGACATTATGTTGTAAGCGATATTCTTCTACTTTTTCATGAGTACCAGCGAGCACATATCCTTGAATAATATCTTTAATATCGGACTTATATTGCGTGCGATAGGTCTCTACTTGGTCATGGTTACCAGCTAGTGCATAGCCGTGGACAATAAAGTTTATGTCGGCATTATATTGCGTGCGATAAGCCTCTACTTTGTCATGATTATCCGCTTGGGCATAGCCATGGGCAATAAAGTTAATGTCGGCATTATATTGCGTGCGATAAACCTCTACTTTGTCATGATTACCGGTTACAGCATAATTTTGAGCAATAACATTAATGTTAGCATTATGTTGGGTGCGGTAGGTCGCTACTTTGTCATGATTACCAGCTAGTGTATACCCTTCGGTAATCACATTAATGTCTGCATGGTACTGTGTTCGGTAGAGCTCAACTTGTTCATGATAACCTGCTTGTGCATAGCCTTGAGCAATAAAATGAACATCTGCACGGTGTTGCGTGCGATAGATCTCTACTTTGTTACGATCGCCAGCCCATGCATAACCTTGAGCAATGACATTAGCGTCTGCCTTGTATCGCTTTCGGTAGGCTTCTACTTTCTTATGATTACCCGCTTGTGCATAGCCCAGAGCAATAGAACTTACTTTTACAAGATGTTGGGTGCGGTAGGCTTCTACTTTTTTATGATTACCTGCCTGTGCATAGCCCTGAGCAATCATACTAACGTCTGCACTATATTGCATTCGGTAATCCTCTACCTTTTCATGATTGCCAGCCAGCGCATAGCCTTGAGCAATAGCATGAATGCATGCACCATATTTTGCGAGGTACGATTCGACCTTGTCATGATTATCAGCTATAGCATAACCCTGAGCAATAACACTGACATTTGCAGCGTGTTGCGTACGGTAGAACTCTACTTTCTCGTGGTTATTTGCTCGAGCATAGCCTAGAGCAATAGCACTCACGTTTGCACCGAGTTCTCTTAGCCGTTCTACTTCATCATCTTTGCCTTCTAGAGCTAATTGAGTTCCTGCAGTAACAAGAAAGCCATCCTTTATACCTATAGCATCTATATGAAATTCTTTTAACTTTATTTTTAATCTTTCACTATTGGTGCATTCTTTTACTATTTTACAAACTTTATTAAACATAAATATTCCAAAAAAATGGGTATTAAATTTTATTATAAAGTCATCAACAATACTATTATTTACACAAGTTACTAAACTAAAATACTTCTAGGGAACTTATTTCTCATTTTTGAGCGTGCGCCCTATTTCTTATCTTTAAATTGATCTTCAAACTCTTTTAGTTGCAATTCTAAATTCCGTTGTAATTGTGCCTTTTCATTTAGTTTTGCAAAATTTATACACTCTATGCTCAGCAGCTCTTTGCATTGGGGCACAAGTACACTTTTTCCAGCATCCACCCAAATGCTTTTTCCCGGTAAAAACGCATAGGTCAGTGCATTGCGATTAATGTTTTTTAGAGTTTGATAATCAAGTTGGTGATTTAATGCGGCTTCAACATACTGACGGGTAAGATCGGTTCGAAGTACTCCCTCGTCATCTGTGGAAAGAACAACAGGTACTCCATGCGATAAATAATACTTCAGAGGATGGTCACGTCCTGAGATATTTAAAATTTTCTGGTTACTGATAAGATTAACCTCTACTGGAATGTGCTTCTCAGCCATATATTTCAAGGTTTGCTCGGCATTAGCCTCATAGCCAATATCTACCCCATGGCCGATTCTTTGGGCATGACCGGTGAACAAGGCATCATGAATATGATAATTTAAGTCGTCTGTAACTACCGATTCCGGTGCGAGCTCTCCCGCATGCAGACTAATGTTTACTTGAGGATACAGTTGATGCATGTAACCAATAATTTTCATTTGTTGGCGATAATCTCGTAATGAGATAATACCATCTTCAGCTTGTACGACATTGATTCCAACCAAAGTGCCCCGGGATCGTGATACCGCTTCAAAGGCATTTAAAGCCTGAGCAAAAAATCCGGTTAATGGTTGTTCGCGCAATATATAATAAATGAATTTGACCTTTATGTTACATTCGGGCTGGTGTGAATTTGGCAAACAGCCTAGTTCTTTATAAGCGGCTTGATGAATTTTATTGGTTTCAGTAACGGTATGATTTATGTTGTTTTGAAATGCTTTATCAGCTAACAATAGCGTTCTTTTTTGATCTGGCGTTTGCGACTCTTTAATTAAATCACCATAGCTTGCTGATTTAGCATCATCAGGAATATCCATTAACTCCAAATACTGCTCATTTTGGCTGGCGGCTCTCTTGAGCGTGTCGGCTATGAGCTGAGGACGATAATCTATCACTATCGGCATGTATTTAAGAAAACCATTGAAAAAATGGTCATGCCCGGTCTCTTTTCCAGGAATAAAATCCTTGAGTGACCAATCAGTAATTATTTGTTGGTAAAGCACGGGCTCATTAAAAATATTTTTACTTAATACGCCATCGCAACTAGTGGAAATTTTACTCATTGCGTGAGTTGTTTCATTAAGGCAATAATTTCCCTGGGCAGCAAGAGCCAGCATAGTTTCTGGATAAGGACCTCCAGCTAAATGATAATGTAGTTCACCACCTTTAGGCATGGATTTAAAAAAAGCATACAGGGCATTGGGATCATTTTTTATATGGTTAAAATGGGATGCGACATCAGAATATACCGTAGAACCCAACAATGAAAAAATGACTAAAAATATTGATTTAATATTGTTCATAATGCTTATTGATTGTCAGTTAATTGCGAATTATCGCACAATATGACTTAATACCCTAGAGGTTTTACGCTGTTGTCCACTCTTCTTGCTATGAGAAGAGTGGACAACAGCTCATTTTGGTGAGTATGAATCGTTAGGGACTATTGGTTCATTTTGTTGGGCTTGTGTTAAAGGAAAAAAATTGGGAGTAGAATGTTTTCCCGTATCCTGCTGATATTTTTGAAATGAATTGAACGCTTTTTTATTTTTATGATCATCTTTATATTGTTCAATACTTTTACCCGTTGTTTTTCTAAAAAGGTCTTGGAATTCTTTAGAAAGAGTTATATCCGGTGCTATTTGATGAATATATTTCAGATGTTCTTCAACTTCTTTCTGATTTTTAAATGTTTCTTTGGATACGAAGTTATCAATTGATTCCATAACTTTATTCGTCAGGTCTTTATCCTGAAGGAACAATGTTGGAACAAGACTTGGATATAGAGCACTGAATTGTTCTCCATAAAAAAAATGAGGGCGTTACGTTTGGTTTCAATTGAAAATTTTCCAATTTTAACCATATCATCTATAATGACTGGGATGAAATCTGTTGCTTCATTTATAAATTTTATCACTGCGTCTTTGATCAATATTTCCTCAATTTCTAGTGTGGAAACTAATGTCTTCAATATTCCGGTTAAGGATTCTTTATACATCCCCTCAGTAAGATTTTGAATAGGGTCTTTTGAATGAGATTTAGCGTATTCTATTGCTTTAAGACCATATCATTATGCACTTCATTCAATAATACCTGTTCTATTTTTTCTTTAGAGAATTTTTCTTTGACATCCTTAATTGCTAGAAGATTTTTAACTAATTGTTTGCGTTGCTTGTTCCATTTACCCCAAGTGGTTACCTTACCCATCGTTTATCTCCTTAATTATTTTATTTTCACTTGAAGTGAATCCAGAGTAATTTTGGATGACTCCTAATTAAACAAAATCCAATAACCATTGTAATTATCAATTATTCATAGCAAAATAATTGAGATTTATTACCACGGAAGATTAACATGCAACGGGTTCTATTCAAGTCATTTTTCTTTTTAATTCAGTGCCTGGCTACTACACTTATTTTGAGCAATTTATTACACGCCACCCAAAACGTGCAGGATGAAAAAATCAACATTGAAATTAATGTGGGCATTTATGCGCCATTTTCTGATCGTTCAGCGTTTATTGGTCGAAATATTTTAAATGCGATGGAGATGGCACAAGATGAATTAAAGTCTTCTCCCGTACATTATTCGTTCTTTACTCTGGATAAACAAACCGTTCATCATGATCCTGCAGTCACCTTACAAAAATTTATAGATACACATCATATAAATGTTTTGCTAACAGAGGGTTCTGCAAATGGACTTTTAGCGGCTCCTCTGGCCAGGAAAAACCAGATTATTCATTTTAGTTTGGCTAGTGATCCACACATTGCAGATGGAACCAATAATTTTCTTGCCTGGAGTCCGGCTGATGAGCAGGCAGGAGTTTTAATTAACGAACTTAAAAAAAAGAAAGTAAAATCTCTGGGAGTAATATCCAGCTCCAGTCTGTCTGATAAGGTGTTAACTCAAAACGTGCTAAACCAGGTTGAGAAAAACTCCTCTATAAAAGTAGTGGTCAATAAAGAATTTAAAACAGGAACAACACAATTTTCACCTCTAATGCAGGACCTTGTTGGGAAAAATGCGGATCTTTATGTGGTTATGGCGTCACCACGTGAAATGGAGCAAATTCAAACCGAGATGAAAAAATCAGGGATAAATAAACCGATCACTACTATCGTGGATCGAACAACACCGAAAGTAATGAAAATTTTTAATGGGCAATGGTACATCGATACGCATGAAATGCAGCCTGAATTTATTAAGAACTTCCAGGAGGCCTATTTAAATTATCCGGCAACTGAGGCTGGATATGCATTTGACGTGTTTAATATACTTAATCGAAGTGTCTTGATATCCGTTGCCAAGAATCACGCCATTAACTCTATGGAGTTAGCAAAACAGATTCATGCGCAGGCAATAGGCAGCGGGGTAATGGGCCCATTTAATTTGGATAAAAAGGGCGTCTTATACACGCAGGCTGAAGTTAAAACTGTAAAAAACGGACACATACTTACAGCTTAATTCACTCTAAAAAAAATCAGCAGTCAATGGACTGCTGATTTATATAGGGTGGTAATGTTAGCGGTTCGCTAAAGCCATCCCTTCAAGTACAGTGAGCGCTGCATACAGTTGATAATCTTCGTGTATCAGATCGCCAATTTGATTTTCTTTTTTTATCGTAACATTTTCAGAGCTGTTTTTATTTAAGATATGACCACTTAAGTCCGCTTCACTAAATCCTGTTGCATCAGTTTTCTTCGCGGCATCTTTAGGAACATCGACTTCTTCAACCACGATATCAGGAATAATTCCTTTAGCCTGAATTGAAGTACCTGATGGAGTATAATACAGCGCAGTGGTCAGTTTTATTCCAGTTTTACCATCCAGGGGTAAAACAGTTTGTACTGAACCTTTGCCAAAACTCTTGGTACCAAGGATAATTGCCCGCTTATTATCTTTTAATGCTCCAGCTACAATTTCGGAAGCTGAGGCAGAACCGTTATTGATAAGAACTACTATCGGTGCATTATCCAACACGTCGCCAGGATTAGCCAGCGCGGTGAATTTAGAGCCAGGTAACCGGCCTTCGGTATACACGATCAGCTCCTGTTTTCCTGATTTATTATTCCCCAGAAACGCATCAGATACCTGAATGGCAGAGTCGAGCAATCCTCCAGGATTATTACGCAGATCAAGGATTAATCCTTTAAGTTTTCCATTAGACTGTTGTTTTAACTGATTAATGGCTTGTAACATGTCTTTACCCGTTAAAGCCTGAAATTGAGTCAGGCGGATATAGCCATAACCATCACTTAACATTTTGCTTTTTACGCTTTTAATCAGGATTACTTCACGAATTAAATCAAAAGTCAGTGGTTTACTGGCTCCTTTTCTTAGTACGGTAAGCTCTATGGTGGTTCCTGCCTTACCGCGCATTAAATTAACTGCATCTTTTAAGGAAAGACCCTGAACGGATTCTTTGCCTAACTTAATAATGTAGTCACCAGATTTAATTCCCGCTTTAAAGGCGGGTGTATCTACCAACGGAGTAATGACTTTAACTACCCCTTCTTCCATGGTCACTTCAATGCCTAAACCACCGAACTCACCACTTGTTGATGTTTGTAATTCCTTGAATTCCTCTTCATTAAGGTAACTGGAGTGTGGGTCAAGTCCAGTAAGCATGCCACGAATCGCATTATCAAATAATTCTTTATCGTCAGTAGGCTTTACATAATATTTTTTAATTTCCCCAATCGCATTTGAAAAACGTTGTACGTCTTCCAATGGAATACGTTTTGTATTAGTATTTTCAGTAGCGGCAGGTTGATCAACGGCAAATCCAGTCAATGGAAGCATTAACGTAAACGCGTACACCAGACCCAAAGTGCGGGGAAGTATTTTCTTAACCATAGCGATCTCCTCGGATGCAAGGCCACAAAATCAGCCGCCTACTTATTGTTTTTATTAATTAGTGAAATGCAATTTAGATGCCAGCGGCGCACCTAAGATAACCAGTCCAGCGGAGACACCGCTTTTCCTTTTAATCTTATTTCAAAGTATAGACCGTTTTGCTTAATGCCACCGCTATGTCCGACGCTTGCTATTTGCTCGCTCTGATGTACAGCTTGACCTTTACGTTTAAATAAGGATTGATTATGGGCATATAAAGTCATAAAGCCTTGACCATGGTCGATAATCAGTAATAGACCATAACCGCGTAACCAATCGCTAAATACCACTTTGCCGGGATATACCGCTGTAACTGCCGTTCCTTCGTCGGCAAAAAATGTCACCCCTTGGTTCATTCTTTGTAACGATCTTTGTCCAGTTTGTACGGGTAGCGGCAATTTTTTGCGCATTTGCAGGAACGGTTTGCTGCTTTGCATCACACTTTGTTCGGATAATGACTTTAGCAGACGCGATAAATTATCTTTATCGCGTTGAAAATCTTGCAACGTGTGCCGATTACTTTGAATCTCATGGTCTAACGATTCGATTAAGGTGGTGTGATAATTTTTATTTTGTTCTAATTGGTGTTGATGTTGGGTTAACTGGCTTTTCAATTGTTGCGTAGCAGCCAACTCATTGTGAAGTTTATCTTTATTTTCGGTGATATTTTTACGAGTTTCATCAATTTGGTCTATTAATTGTTGTCTTGATTTAACTATATATTGGTAATAAGTTAAAATTCGACTCACTTTGTAAGGGTCATCCTGATTGAGCAACCATTTTAAGGGCTGATACTCTCCCATTTGATAACGCGCTCTTACATGACTTGCCAATAATTTTTGTTGCGTGGTTAATTGCTGATTTAAGTGAATTACTTTTTGTTGCAACTCAGCAATTCTATGCTCTTTATTATCCATTACCCGGGCTATAGAGCGCAGTTTACGAACTCCCTCTCCAATTTGTTTCTCTGTGCCGGATAACTCCTGATTCAAAGTACCTCTTTTATCATTGGCGGTGGCTAATTTTTGCCGCAGATTATTAATCTGAGCATCTAATTGCTTCAATTTGCTTTTTGTCTGATTCAGTCCAGCAGGAGGCGTGGCATTTAAACCTAAAGCAAGCGCTATTCCAAAGGATGCTGTTAAATACTTAAGGTCGCTTAACCAGTTATACATGGGCATGATCTTTTTCCAGCAACACTTTTCCTGTCATTTCCTGGGGAGGATTAAGTCCTAATAACATCAGCATAGTAGGTGCTATATCAATAAGACTGCCATTTTTGCTGACAAAGTGCCAACCGTCACCGACATACACTAAAGGAACTGGTTCACTGGTATGGGCGGTATGTGCCTGAAGAGTTGAGTCATCGAACATTTCTTCGGCATTGCCATGATCTGCGGTGATTAACATTTTACCATTTATAGGGGCAAGTGCTTGCCAGACTTTATGCATGCATCCATCCAGACATTCTATGGCCCGAACCGTAGCAGCAAAATTACCACTATGGCCTACCATATCCGCATTGGCATAATTACAAATAATTACATCAAATTTTTGGCTATTAATTGCCTCAATCAATCGCAAGGTCAGCTCCGGAGCACTCATTTCTGGTTGTAAATCATAAGTTGCTATTCTGGGGGACTGAATCATGATTCGTTCTTCATTAGGAAAAATGGTCTCGTTGCCGCCATTAAAGAAAAATGTGACATGTGCGTATTTTTCAGTTTCAGCAATTCGCAATTGGCTTAATCCATTATTGGCCAATACTTCGCCCAACGTATTATTCATGGGTATGGGTGGAAATGCGGTAGTTGTTGGTAATGTTCTATCATATTCCGTCATGGAGATAAAATGCAAAAGTTCAGGTTGTATGGAGCGAGAGAAGCCATCAAATTTCGGGTCTATAAATGCTGCTGTCAATTGCCTTGCTCTATCCGCGCGGAAATTAAAGAATAAAACAGCATCATTATCAACGATTGGATTTTTAGCACCTATAATCGTAGGAGGAATAAACTCGTCAGAAACATTCTGTTGGTAATAAAAATCGATTGCGTTTGCTGCAGTAGCAAATTGATTGGGGCTGATTCCTTTGGTTAACAAATCATATACCGGTTCAATACGTTCCCATCGTTTATCTCGATCCATTGCATAATAGCGGCCACATATTGAGCTTATAACTGCTACAGGATGTTGCTCTAAAACGTTTTCTAATCTGGAAAGACTAGTTAGCGCACTTTGTGGGGGGGTATCTCTCCCATCAAGAAATAAATGAAGACAAACTGATTTAAACTCTAACGCATCGCAGAATGCAAGAAGCTGAAATAAGTGGTCTTCATGGCTGTGAACACCACCAGGAGAAAATAAGCCCATGAGATGCAATGAATTGCCGGTTTTTTTTAACTGGTTAATCGTGTTAACAAAAACAGGGTTAGTAACAAATTCCCCATTATTCAGCGCCTGGTTGATACGCGTAAAATCTTGCTGAATGACGCGCCCTGCCCCGATATGCATATGTCCCACTTCAGAATTACCCATCTGATCTTCTGGAAGTCCTACAGGAAGGCCTGATGCATCAAGAAGCATATGCGGACAGAAATTCCACCACTCATCCCACTGAGGCGTGTTTGCCTGAGCAATTGCATTATATTTACTATCGGGGTTGTGACCCCATCCATCAAGGATCATAAGCACCAGGGGCCCTTTTTTTGTCATGAGAAATATCCTGAACGCGTGAATAAATTGACTTAAAAAAGATTATACCTATGCGAGGTAAAGAGGTATATAGTGGATGTTACTCGTGTTCTATGTCGCCAGATGCATCGCACCCATCATTTAATTACATTCCTGAGTCTGGTTGCAATTACCAAAGGAATCACATTGTTGAGTTGTAATACAATTGGTGTTGTAATTGTCATTAGTCATGACCCCATTATCCAAAATGACAGCGGGTGCTACCCAACCGGTTCCTGGGTGGTAGTTACCGATATTGTTATGAAAATCATTATAATTATGAAAATCATTGGGGTGGTTAAATCCATTGCCGAGCCCGCCAGGATGGATGCCACCAAATCCTCCCCGATAAGCAAAAGAAGATGTCGTACAAGTTAATGTTAAAATAGGGATTAAGAGCATGAAAATCAAAGGTTTATTAGTTTTCATAACATACTCCAGTTAAAAGGGTAAATAGTTTATTTCACATAGTATAGCTCTTTGGCATCAAATATTTGTTCCAGTTACAGGTATTTATTAAAATCCGCTTCGCTCTCTTTAAAACATGCCTTAGCACAATAAGATTTAAAAATGCTGAATTGATTTTGAAAGGCACTTAAATTTTTTTTTAAAAACGGTTAGACTGTCCATCATTTAAAGTGGCAGGAAGAGTTGTTTTGGAACATAAATTACCCCAGCATATCGCTATAGTTATGGATGGGAATGGTCGTTGGGCAGAGAAGCGTGGGTTAGCTCGTATTGAAGGACACAAAGCGGGAGTGGATTCCGTAAAGGAAATAATCCGGTGCTGCCTGGAAAAAAAAATAAAGTGTCTTAGTTTATTCGCCTTTAGTTCCGAAAACTGGTCTCGTCCTGTTGCAGAAGTCAATTTTTTGATGGAGTTGTTTGTTGAAGCGTTAAAATTAGAACTCGCTGATTTAAATCAACATGGAATACAAATGCGTTTTACAGGGGATCGCTCCGTGCTGACGCAAGCGTTACAAAATGAAATGCATGCCGCGGAAGAATTGACCCGGAATAATAAGCAGCTGATATTAAACATAGTCGTTAACTATGGTGGAAAATGGGAGCTTGTTGCTGCAGCAAAAAGAATGACTCAGGCGGTGATTCAGGGTGATATATCTTTGGAGAGTATTAACGAAATGTCATTTGCTCAGTTTTTAGAAACTGAAGGATTGCCCGAACCTGATTTATTTATTCGTACCAGTGGTGAATTACGAATAAGCAATTTTTTTCTTTGGCAATTAGCGTACACTGAACTTTATTTTACCGATGTTCATTGGCCTGATTTTCATAAAGATGAGTTTGATAGGGCGTTGGCTTCTTTTAGTACACGTAAACGACGTTTTGGTCAGCTTGAACCCGCTTAATTGAGGAAAAAAATGTTTTTTCAACGTTTAATTACTACTTTAATTTTAGTTCCGCTGGTACTTTTAACTCTGGTTTACGGTCCTGGCTGGTTCCTAATGGGGGTTTTATTACTCATTCTTTTAATTTCTATCCACGAATCATTTCAATTGATCCCCCTTAATTTATTGACCACTAAAATAAGTTATCTGGCACTAATGTTACTTGCATTATGGGGTTGTGCTTATTTGTTTGATTACTGGTTGTCTATCGGGTTAATTTTATGGATTGCGATTTCAATTGCCATTATAAGCTTTCCACGATCCCAGCAATACTGGGGCTATACCTCAATTGTGGGCTTAGTATGTTTGATTTTATTACCTCTTTTTTGTCAGAGTTTGATCCACATTTATAACTTGCCCCAGGGTAAAGGATTGTTCGTTTATTTGCTTTTTTTAATTTGGGCTTCAGATATAGGTGCTTATCTAACCGGAAAAGCACTAGGTAGTCATAAGCTAATTCCACAAGTCAGTCCAGGTAAATCCTGGGAGGGATTAATGGGGGGGCTCACTTTAGCATTGTTCATTGCTTTGGGCGGATTTTTATACTTTAAACCCGCTTATCCTGTTTTATGGTTCGTTTTAGCGTTAGTAACCGTGATTATTTCAGTTTTTGGTGATTTGTTTATAAGTATTTTGAAAAGAAGGTGCCATTTAAAAGATACCGGTAACGTAATACCTGGGCATGGTGGTATGTTAGATCGATTAGATAGTCTTATAGCTGCGGCACCGGTATTTTATTTTGGGTTAATTAATATTCCTCTCCGGGTTATATGAGAGAAAATACTTTGGATAACGAATGCTTGTAACATTGCTCTATTTTTTATTGGCTCTATTGCTTTTGGTTTCAGTTCATGAGTACGGCCATTTTCAAGTAGCTCGCTGGTGCGGGGTTAAAGTATTGCGTTTTTCTTTTGGCTTTGGAACAGTTTTGGCAAGCTGGCATGACAAAAAGGGAACAGAATATGCCTGGTCGTTATTTCCTTTGGGGGGGTATGTCAAGATGCTTGATGAAACCGAAGGGGATGTTGATGAGCGGGAAAAACATTTAGCATTCAATAATAAATCAGTGTGGCAACGTATTGCCATAGTTTTGGCTGGTCCTTTGTTTAATTTCTTATTTGCCTTTTTTGCCCTGTGGTTGGTTTTAGTAATTGGCATGCATTCGCTAGCGCCCATTATTGCTTCAGTAAAGCCTGATAGTCTTGCTTCGCGAGCTGGCTTTAGCGCAAAGCAAGAAATTGTGGCCATTAATGGATCTAAAATTAATAGCTGGCGTGATTTCCAGTACGCGATGATGCCTTTGGTTGGCTCTCGGGAAACAATCCAGGTAACGGTTAAATCATTAAATAGTGGTGAAGTTAATCAATTGTCATTACCTTTAGTCGATTGGCAATTGGATGATAAGAAACCCGACCCGCTTAAAAGTTTAGGTATAGAGCCCTTTATTCCGAGCATTCCTCCAATTATAGGTGAAGTAGTTGCTAACTCCCCAGCTGAAAAAGCGGGTTTACAGGTAGGAGACAAACTCATCAGTATTAACGGTAAACCCTTTGATGACTGGCTTTTACTTGTCGATTTTGTAAAAGAACATCCCGATACCCGTCTAGATATTGAAATGGATCGACAAGGGAAGGTGCACTCTATTAAGTTAATTACAGGAAGTCAGAAAGTTCAGGGAAAGACTGAGGGATTCATTGGCGTACGATCACAAAAAGTGGATTGGCCTGAACATTGGCTGCGCCATGAAAGGCAGAATCCCTTGACTGCTTTAGGTACGGCTTTAAAGCAAACGGGGCATTTGACTGCCACAACTTTTATTTTAATGGGTAGATTGGTAACAGGAAAATTAGGATTAAACAGTATCAGTGGACCAGTTGGTATTGCGCAGGGAGCAGGTGATTCAGGACGCGGGGGAATTGTATCCTATTTATTTTTCCTTGCCTTAGTGAGTATTAGCCTGGGTGCATTAAACTTGCTTCCCATTCCTATGCTTGATGGTGGACATTTATTGTATTACGCATTTGAAATTATCAGAGGAAAACCTTTGTCAGATGGCGTTAAATCTTTAGGTGTATATTTAGGTATTTTTCTTTTAGTGGCTCTGATGTTCATAGCCCTTACAAATGATTTGTCGCGCTTGACGGGCTAGGAAAAATTTAATTTCTGGTTTATTTAAAAGCAGATAAATAGTTCAAAGGAGATGTAGAAACTTGACACTGGTTTCTACTTCCTATAAAAGGGTTTCAATTTTTGGCGTGACTGAAAGAGTAAATTAATTTCAGAAATGCACGTAGTACTGGACGTAATATAATAATGAAAAAAGTCAGTAATAAATTAATATTAGGTGTTTGTTGTTCCACACTTCTGGCGTGGTCCGCGCAAACTATGGCAGCCGATGGTTTTATTGTTCGTGGTATTAAAGTCACTGGCCTTCAGCGAGTTTCTACAGGGACAGTATTAAACTATATTCCTGTTCAGGTAGGTGAAGAGATAAGCCCCAGTTCCACAGCGCAAATTATCCGCACCCTTTATGATACCGGTTTTTTTCAGTCGGTTTCCCTTGAGCGGCAAGGTAATGTACTCATAGTGAATGTGGTTGAGCGCGCAACTATCGGAACGATAAATATTGTCGGCAATAAAGAAATTCCCAGTGATAAGATGAAATCATTTCTAAAGGAAATGGGTTTAGTCAAAGGCAGGGTGTTTCAAACATCATCCCTTGAGCGCCTGGAGAAGGAGCTAAAACAGGCATATACTGCCCGAGGCAAATATAATTCGCGCATTGAAACTACAGTCACCCCGCTAACAGAAAATCGGGTTGGCATTAATATTACTGTCTCCGAAGGTCGGGTTTCACGGATTAAAGAAATTAAAATCATTGGAAACCATGATTTTACCAAAAATGAACTATTGCCAGAGTTGGCATTATCAACCAGTAACGTTCTGACCTATTTTAATAAGAGAGATCAATATTCAAAAGCAAGTATGGATGCCTCTTTAGAAGCATTGCGTTCTTTTTACCTGGACAGGGGTTATTTAAAATTTAATATTGTTTCTTCTCAGGTTTTATTATCGCCTGATCGAAAAGATGTTTATATCAATATACATATCGAAGAAGGCCCTCAGTATCATTTTGCAGGTTATGCTTTAGCTGGCAAGATTATTCTGCCAAAAGAAAAAATTGATCCCTTAATACAAGTGAAAAAGGGTGATGTATTTTCGCGAAAAAAAGTAACTGAATCTATTTCAGCAATTGGCCTGGCATTAGGTGACGTTGGATATGGTTTTCCTGCTATTAGCGCTGAACCCAGAATTGATGAAAATAATAAAACGGTGTTCATCACTTTTATGATAGAACCCGGTCGTCATGTTTATGTTCGTCGTATTAATTTTCATGGTAATACCAAGACAGGCGACTTTGTACTCAGGAATATCATTCGTCAGGATGAAGGCGGGTTATTATCCTTACACAATATTAAAGAGTCTGAAAGACAGTTACGCCTGCTTGGCTATCTGAAAAATATTGATATTAAAACAAATCCGGTTGCAGGAACAAATAATCAGGTTGATTTAGATGTGCAAGTTGAAGAGGCACCTTCAGCAGAAGCGAGTGCTTCATTAGGTTATGGAACCAACGGTTATCAGTTTAATACGTCTATTAATCAACATAATTTTATGGGAAGTGGTCGCTCAATGGGCGCCTCTTTTAATGCCAGTATGTGGGGTCAGGATTATTCTCTGAACTATTACAATCCATTTTATACCGATACTGGTGTGGGACGTGGGGCAAGTCTTTATTATTCCCGAATTGATCCAAAAAACCTTAATGTTAGTACTTACAGCTCGAATCGATTCGGTGGTGATATCAATTATAACTTCCCGCTTAGCGAGTCAAGTAGTTTTCAAATGGGGTATGGGTATCAGGACGTGAATATTAAATCGGTAGGGTATGTTATTCCGATTCAAAATTTCGTTGATTTATATGGCAGACATTTCCAGGAAATTCGCTTGTCATCGGGTTGGAGCCGAAACAGCTATGATCAAATGCCTTACCCTACAAGAGGTTTTAACCAACAGGCATTGGCATTCGTTGCATTACCGGCAACTTCCGATTCTCTGAGTTATTTTAAAAGTTCGTACCAGGCTCATTTATATTATCCACTTTATCGAGGATGGATTTTCTCCCTATTGGGCAATGTGGGTTACGGTAACACGTTTAATAATAATGGTTTGCCTTTCTTCGAAAACTATTATGCAGGGGGTATTGCGCAACCAGGTCAGGTTCGAGGCTATGACAGCTTCTCCTTAGGACCATTAGACAACTTTGGCAACTCCATGGGAGCGAATTTGTTGGTGAATGGTAGTATAGGTTTGATTTTGCCCTATCCTTTAAGTCGCGATAACGTCCGTACTACAGTATTTGCCGATGCGGGTAACGTATTTGCCAAAGGAACTCCTTTGTTTTTAAGTGGTACTGATGCCGGACCTTTACGTTATTCTGCTGGTGTTTCTGTCGAATGGCGTTCACCTTTCGGTCCTTTGGCGTTTAGCGTCGCTAAAGCGTTAAATCCACAACCGTTCGATCAGACCCAATATTTCCAATTCGCTCTTTCTTCCGGTTTTTAAGCTGGATGGCGAAAAAAAAGATCCTTTCTTCTTTGACGTAAAATTAAGAGAAGAAAGGATTATTGAAAACTAATGCTGTACATATCGCAACCTTTTTAGAATTGTGCTAGCATGCCAATCTTTAAATTAGGAGATAATTATGAAGCGTTTTGGGGCGGTCTTTGTTGCATTGGTTTTTAGTTTATTTGGTACTAGTTTATTTGCTGATTGGGCAAAAATTGGCGTTGTTGATTTGCAAAAGATCATGCAAACGTCTAGCCAATTCAAGGACCTTCAACAAAAATTAGAAAAAGAATTTAAACCTCGTCGTGATAAATTGGTAGCTGCGGAAACCAGTTTAAAAAGCGATATGGAAAAATTTAAACGTGATGCTGCTATTTTAAGTACTAGTCAAAAGAAAGAATTAGAAAAGAAAATTGTTAATGCGCAGCAACAGTTTGAGCGTGATGGTCAACAATATCAACAAGAATTAAGCAGTTCGCATAATGAGGCAATGGAAGGTTTATACGCTAAAGTTCGAGCAGCTATAGCTAAAATTGCAAAAGATGAGAAATACGACATTATCGTGCAAAAAGATGCAACACCTTTCAGTAGTGAAACGCTCGACGTTACTGATAAAGTAATTAAAGCAATAAACTAATCGGCACAATGAGTTGCTTACCTTAGCGCAATTAGCAAAAGCTTTAGATGGTGTGTGGTGTGGTAATCCAGACCATCCCATCTCAAGCCTGTCTTCACTCTCCCGAGCAAAATCTAGCGACTTGACCTACTTGGCGCACCCTTTAATGCTTCCTTTATTAAAATCTTCCCTTGCTGGGGCAGTATTATTAAAAGAAGAACATCAGGGGCTGTATCAAGGGAACTGCATTCTAGTGGCTGAGCCGCTAGAGGCTATGAATAAGGCAGTGAGTCTTTTATTGGTTGATGAAGTGCATCACTCAGGAATACATGCCACTGCGCAAATTCATCCCTTAGCTCAATTAGGTAAAAATGTTTCTGTTGGTGCACATACCATAATTCATGAACAGGTTGTTTTATCGGATGGATGCGTTATTGGTAGCAATAATGTTATTGAAGGTTTCGTTACTATTGGGCCTGATAGTCAAATTGGCTCTGGAACCATGATACATGAAGGAAGTCAGATCGGAGCTCATGTGATAATAAGCCCAGGATGTGTTATTGGGTCATCACCTTTCAATTATTCGAAAGTGCATGGAAACTGGCAAAGAGGTCCCGCTATTGGTGGAACTATCATTGGCAGCGGAGTTCATATAGGTGCCAATACTGTGATAGATCGAGGCTCATTGGGTGATACCTATTTAGCCAACGGCGTATGTATTGATAATTTGGTTCAAATTGCTCATGACGTGATCATCGGGGAAAATACTGCAGTAGCTGGGTGTGCCGCAATTGGGGCTTATACTCAGATTGGATCAGATTGTATTATTGGTGGAGCAAGTTGCATAGCAGCCTATGTGAGATTAACTGATGATGTCGTGATAAGCGGTATGTCTACAGTAAGCAGATCCGTTAACAAGCCAGGTATTTATTCTTCAGGTACGTTAATACATGAACATAATCGTTGGAGACGCAATGCAGCGCGTTTTAGACGGTTAGATGATTATATTGTGAAACTTGGTGTTTTAGAGCGGAAAATCAATAATGCCAGTGACTAATCAATATTTATTTAATTTATAATTGCCTGGATTCACTGAAAACAAGATAATGATTTTATTTTTGAGTTATTGAACCAAACGAGAAATAATGTATGAATGAATGTATCGATATAAATAAAATTTTGAGTCTATTACCCCACCGTTATCCTTTTATATTGGTTGACAGGGTATTGGATTATAAATCGTTTGATTATTTAACCGCAATCAAGAATGTAACGATAAATGAAGATTTTTTTAATGGGCATTTTCCAGAAAATCCAATCATGCCTGGAGTGTTGATGCTTGAAGCTTTAGCCCAGGCTTCGGCAATTCTATCAAGCCTGTCTCGCGAACCTAAAGAGGGTTATAAGGTGTTGCATTTTTTTGCCGGTATAGACAATGCACGATTTAAGCATGTGGTCACTCCAGGCGATCAATTGCGATTGGAAGTCAAATTTACGCGTAGAAAAAGAGATTTTTGGAGTATGCACGGCGAAGCTTATGTTGGTGATAAACTGGCCTGTTCCGCAGATTTATTAAGCGCAGCAAAGGAAATTAAAAGTGATAGATGAAAGAGCGATGATACACCCCTCCGCAAAATTGGCAAAAGGGGTATCAGTAGGACCAGGTACCGTTATTGGTGCAGATGTGGAAATTGGCGAAAATACCTGGATTGGTCCACATGTAGTAATTGAAGGACCAACCACTATTGGTAAAAATAATAAAATATTCCAGTTTGCCTCCGTAGGTGATGAACCTCAGGATATTACGTATAAAGGGGAGCCTACCCGGTTGGAAATAGGCGATAATAATGTAATTCGTGAATATTGCATGATAAGCAGAGGTACGGTCAAAGGGGGCGGAGTTACTCGGATTGGTAATAGTAATTTCCTTATGGCTTATGCTCATATTGGTCATGATTGTATGGTTGGTGATCAAATCATTATGGTTAATTATGCAGCCTTATCAGGTCATGTAATTATTAATGATTATGCCATAATTGGCCCTTATGCTGCAGTTCATCAGTTCTGTCATGTCGGTGCGTATGCATTTATCGCAAGGGCGACTTATGTTACTAAAGATGTACTGCCTTATGTCATGATTGCTGGCCATAATACATCTGCTTGCGGTATTAATACGGTGGGATTACGTAGAAGAGGGTTTTCTTCTTCTGCTATTGATTATTTACGACGTGCTTATAAAGTCATTTTTCGTAAGGGATTAACGGTACAACAGGCAGTAGCGGAATTGGAGCAAATGCAGGCTGAGTGTCCCGAAGTAATTCCTATGATTGATGCGTTAAATCAATCCACTCGAGGCATTGTGAGATAAATATGATTGCACCCTATTTTGCTGTTGCATTAGGTGGAGCTTTTGGTGCTATAAGTCGATATTTGGTGGTGCTTTTTGCGCAAAATTTATGGGGATTACGATTCCCTTATGGAACTTTAATTGTTAATACTACCGGCTCTTTTTTAGCCGGCTTTTTTTTAACTTTATTGATAGGGCGCTTTAACGCTGAAGAATATTGGCGGTTGTTTTTCTTTACCGGATTTTTAGGTGCTTATACTACATTTTCGAGTTTCGCTGCAGAATCCTTATTGCTGTTTGAGCGCAATCAGTGGTTTAAATTGTTCAGCAATATATTAGCTAATAATATGGGTTCGTTAAGCATGGTTTTATTAGGTACAGTGGCTGCAAAATGGCTGATTTCCGGTTATGTGCAGCACTCATAATTCAGAGTGATCGCTTATGTTAGAGAGTCAATTATTAAGAGAAAAACCGCAATTTGTTGCATCCAAATTAGAAGCACGAGGGTTTCAATTTGATGTTGCAGCGTATTCAGCGTTAGAAGAAAAGCGTAAATCATTGCAAGTGAGTACTCAGGCTTTGCAAAATGAACGTAATTTACGCTCCAAGGCTATAGGGGATGCAAAATCACGTGGCGAGAATATAGAGTCAATGCGTGAGGAAGTAAATCAGTTAGGACATACCCTGGAACAACAAAAATTGGAGCTGGCTGAGGTTTTGAAGCAAATTGAAGATATAGCTTCTACGCTACCCAATATTCCAGATAACTCCGTACCGGTCGGTAAGGATGAACAAGATAATCAGGAAGTCCGAAGATGGGGTACCATTCCTGAGTTTGATTTTGCGGTGAAATCTCATGATGAGCTAGGTGAGCACTTAGGTCAAATGGATTTTGCTTTAGCCGCTAAAATCACGGGCAGTCGATTTGTAGTAATGAAAAATAACATTGCCAGACTACATCGCGCTTTAATTCAATTGATGTTAGACACTCATACCCAAAAGCATGATTACCTGGAAGTTAATGTTCCTTATATTGTTAATTCTGATAGTTTGTTTGGTACAGGACAACTGCCAAAGTTTGAAGAAGATTTATTTAAGTTAACCGGCGATCAAGGATATTACTTGACTTCAACGGCTGAAATTCCGGTTACTAACATGGTACGAGATACTATTATTTCCGCTGACATTCTCCCTCTTCGCTACACATGCCATTCGCCATGTTTTAGAAGTGAAGCGGGTTCCTACGGTAAAGACACTAAAGGAATGATTCGCCAGCATCAATTTGAAAAGGTGGAACTGGTTTGGATTACTAAACCGCAGGATTCTTATGATGCATTAGAGCAACTCACCTCCCACGCAGAAGCTATTTTGCAAAGTCTAGAACTACCTTATCGAGTGGTGACTTTATGCACCGGAGATTTAGGAGCTAGCGCTGCTAAAACCTATGATCTTGAAGTGTGGCTCCCAAGCCAGAATACCTACCGTGAGATTTCATCCTGTTCGAACATGGAGGCTTTTCAAGCAAGACGGATGAAAGCACGATTTAAAAATCCTCAAACCAATGAAATGGAGCTGGTACACACACTAAATGGCTCGGGATTAGCTGTTGGTCGTACTCTGGTCGCAATCCTGGAAAATTATCAAAACAGAGATGGAAGTATACGTGTTCCCAAGGTGTTACAACCGTATATGGGTGGTTTAAAATTAATTAAAAATGCTACTTAGAACGGTAAACCTACTCCGTCATTCAGAGCAGATGTTCTGAATGACTTAATCCTGTCTGAACCGAATGTCTGTTCCTATAACACCATGTCATTAATCGGTAGCTATTTTCCATCCTTTGACAACCATAAAATATCTGTTTATAGGCTTATGAGACTATATTTTTAAAGTTATAAAAATATACAAGTATCATAAATTTCATTATACTGTTCGAATATTTTACTCTAGGGATGGTTTATGAGAAAAATTAATCACCGGTATATTTCTTTATTCGAATATTTGTCACTAAATGATTATCCATTAATGAGATGGATACATAATCACGTGGATTGGTATGACTATTTTGGAATGACGCAAAATAGTGAGTTACATTCGTATGGAAAATATTCCGTTAATCACCAAATGAACTGGCTGACGCAATGGAAGGGCGGGCTGCAGCATTTGGTATCTATTGTCCATGATGTACAATACACCGTTAAACCTTTTAATGATAAAAATGATCTATGGAAAGAGATATTGCAACCCTATAGAGGGATTAAAAATAGTGTACGCGGCATAACAAATCTTGTTTTAGCGCCATTCTTGTTTTTGTTTGACTTTATCGGATACCTGACTCGAAGTCTTTTTACCTGGTCTTTTGAAGGCTTAGGTCGTAATTTAAACCATAGTTTGATGTGCTTGGTGACCTGGTCTGCTGATGGATTATTTAGTTTGGTCAGAGGTGTCGTCCAATTGGCAACAACGCCATTGGATTGGTTTTTAAGAATTCCATTAAGAGGTATTTTAACGGGTATACAAGGTGCACCTGATATTATAGAAAATGATCACTTGGGCACTTTAATCCTTGAAATTGAAGAGCTACTCCCTGAGGATTGCGAAAAAGTCACCAAGGATATGGAGTATATTTTACTTGAACTTAAAGATGCATATCTATCCTGGAATGCGGCCAAATTTGGTTCTCATAATAATACAAGCACCGATGAAGAGATTTGTAGGGGATATAGTAAGCTTTATGAAAATAATGACGAAAAAATAGTAACTGCACAAAAAGTTAAATGGTTTTTAACTAAAATCAAACCAAAAGTAGATTCTCCCCAGGATAATTTTAAACGTCTTTATGGAAGCACTATGGGAGGTAACTGATCTTATATTTTTCTGGCGGGAATTTGCCAGGTATTTTATAAGAAATATATAGTATTCATTGTAGGTATTATTCCCCTTAACTGATTTCTCAAGGAAAAACTATGCCTTCCAGAGAGCTAAAATTATTTTGGTTTATTAAACAAGCTATGGTCAATCAGACTACCGATTATTTGGTCAAACTTTGGCTAGAAAATAATGAATATACTGTTGAAGAATTTCTGATAACTTACACATTCATATGCTGTAATAAATTTGATTCAAAATTTTATAATAACAAATTAGAGCAGTTTAGTAGTTTTGATATTCTTGATTATGGATCGCGACATTTATTTCAAAACCCTCAAGTATTTGACTTGCCGTCTCCAGAAAATCTTGAAGAGGAAAGTACTGTGGTTTTAAGATCCAGATTATAATTTCAACTATTTTTGGGAATTTTTTATTTATTTAATTACTATAATGTTTAGCTTAGGTGAATACATTTATATATAAAAACTCCTTTAAGTGTGTGACCAATAGCTCCCGCCTCTACTTAGCTCGTTGAGTCCGTGAGAGTTCCTCACTTTTTATAAATTTGGTTGCTCTTCCTTGTATTGGATATCCTATCTATAAAAAAGAGCATTTTGGATTGCATCCGTTCCTTCGCCTTACAGTTGTGACCGGTTAATTGACCCATTAAGTCAATCTATTGAATGTTCTTGTTATGCAAATCTGGGTTATTTATATTGCAATATCTTTGGAGAGGGGCGAAGGTACGATTCATACAAGAGCATCTCTGGATTGCTTCGTCGCGATGCTTCTCGCAAAGACAGATTTAATATCGTACAATTTTAGTGAATACCTTGATGCATCTTGCTCCTAATTCGTCTGGTAGATTTATAAGCAAAGACAGATTAAATCGCACAGTTTTGATTGAATATTTTTTTGCCTCTTGCTAATGGTTCGTCTGGGTGATACTGATATTCTCGTCATTGCGAGGAGCATCGCGACGAAGCAACCCAGGACGATCTAAATTACGTTTACGGATCCTGAACAAAGCCATCGATTGATAATTATTTAAGTCAAAATTTTCTGAGGAACTCTTAAGGCTTGTACAAGGCATCCGAAAGAATGCTCCGTTAAGAGCAAAATTTTGTATAAATTACTCAAAGGATTCGTCTTTTTAAATTAAATTATTATGTTCTGGTATGTTAATAGATGATCTGGTAATTCAATTCACCAGATCAGCTATAAAGACTAACATATATCAGTTATTCTTCTTTTTCCGAATAACCACAGCCCTCTTTAGGACAAAGGATTTGACGCCCTGCTCGCTTGCTTTCTTTAATCGTTAATATAGGCCATGAGCACTGCGGACAAGCCTGATCAATGGGTTCGTTCCATAATGCATAATCGCATTTGGGATAGTCACCACACGAATAAAATATTTTACCCTTGCGTGATTTTCTTTGTAGAATTTTAGCATGATTGCATTTAGGACAATTAACCCCGGTGTCCGCGGGCTTTTCCAAGGGTTCCATATGTTTGCATTGAGGGTAATTACTGCAGCCAATAAAACGCCCATATTTACCGTTTTTGATATGCAATACACTATCACAGGAGGGACAATTTCTTCCCTCAACTGTTTCAGGTTCATTTTTCTCATTCTCGGAACCGCCTAAATCCTGAGTAAAATCACATTCAGGATAGCCAGTGCACCCTATAAATCGACCACGTTTACCAAGACGAATGGAGAGGGGCTTGTCACATTTAGGACATTTTTCTTCTAAAATTTCAGTGGTCACATCTTTACGTTGTACCTGTTCGTCCGTGTTTTGTATCTGCAAGATGAAAGGCTGCCAGAATTCTTCTAAAACAGGAACCCATTCTTTTTCACCGCGAGCTACGGCATCCAGTGTGTCTTCAAGTCCCGCAGTGAAGGTATAATCTACATAACGGGTAAAATAGCTCGTGAGGAAGCGGTTTACAATACGGCCTACATCTGTGGGTAAGAAACGTTTTTTATCCACCACAACATACTCACGTTGTTGCAGGGTATGAATAATTGCCGCATAGGTGGATGGGCGGCCGATATCATATTCTTCCAGCGCTTTCACTAAAGTTGCTTCAGAATAACGGGGCGGCGGTTCGGTAAAATGCTGATTGGCCTCAATATCAACAACTTTAACTTTTTCACCCACTACAAAAGGAGGTAAAATGTTACTGTCGCTCTCATCGTCTTTAGAATCATCCCGACCTTCTTCGTACACTGACAGGAAACCAGGGAAGGTGACAGTTGATCCATTCGCTCGAAATATATTTCCTGCACCACAGGTAAAGTCAACTGCGACTGTATCCATAATCGCATCGGCCATTTGGCAGGCTACGGTTCTTTTCCAGATTAAACTGTATAATTTATATTGATCAGATGTTAATGCTTCCTGAACCATATCTGGGGTACGCTTTATTGAGGTGGGCCTGATTGCCTCATGCGCCTCTTGAGCATTTTTAGATTTTGTTTTATAAACTCTCGGTTCCTGAGGGCAATTATCTTTGCCATATCGTTGATTAATATAATCTCGAATTTCCTCAACAGCCTCAGCCGCCAGATTCACTGAATCGGTACGCATGTAGCTGATTAGGCCCACAGTTCCTGTACCTATATCAATCCCTTCGTACAGTTGTTGTGCCACCATCATCGATTTACGTGCGGTAAATCCTAATTTCCTAGCTGCCTCTTGTTGCAGTGTTGAGGTGATGAAAGGAGGGGAAGGTTTTCGTTTACGTTGTTTCTTTTCAATTTGGCTTACTGAAATAAACCCTTGAGCCTCCTTGATTAAGGCATCTCTGACTTGAAAAGCTTGTTCTTCTTGAGTGATCGTAAACTGTTGTACTTTTTCGTCTTTATAATGTGTCAGTCGTGCTTCAAATTCGGTTTTTTCATGATTACATTGTGCTAATATTTTCCAATATTCCTGCGAAATAAACCGTTCTATTTCTTCTTCACGTTCTACAATAAGCCGTAATGCAGGGCTTTGTACTCTACCTGCTGAAAGACCGCGACGGATTTTTTTCCATAATAAAGGAGACAGGTTAAATCCGACCAAATAATCCAATGCACGTCGGGCCTGCTGCGCATTAACCAAATCCATGGAAATAGTACGTGGGTTGTTTATGGCGTCATTAATGGCAGATTTGGTAATTTCGTTAAAGAAAATTCGGTGTACCGCTTTATCTTTAAGTAATTTTCGTTCTTTCATGAGTTCAAAAATATGCCAGGATATGGCTTCGCCTTCTCGATCCGGGTCGGTTGCGAGCAGTAATGAATCCGATTTTTTCAAAGCCTTGGCTATGGTTTCAATATGGCGGGCATTTTTTTCCAAGGGTGCATAAGTCATGGCAAAATGCGCCTCCGGATTTACCGAACCCTTGCGCGCAGGTAAATCGCGCACGTGACCATATGAGGCTAAAACCTCATAATCACTGCCGAGGTATTTTTGAATGGTTTTTGCTTTAGCGGGTGATTCAACGATCACCAGGTGTTTACTCATATAAAATAAACCTTATCCTTTAATGGTAGTATCTGTCGACCAAGAGTTTTATTGTTATTAGGTGTACTAATGGTTATCAGTGTACGGTTAGTGAGTCTTCTGTTTGGTATAGCACAATATCCAGAAAAGCCAACTGTTCTTCAGTTAAATGACTCGCCAGAATATTTCTAATGGTCCATTTGGTTTCCTGTAAGGTAACAATTCGTGAATCTGAAAATTGCAACTGATTCAGGATTAATTCAAAAGTATCATTATCTATTATATGCCATAATTTCATACGCATAAGAAATTGATAGCTGGCTTTACTGATTTTAAGTTGTTCTTCATAAGTTAAAACACGAGTAGAGCCGGTTTGGGCTGATTTAATCCGTAATACTTCTTCTTCAGAATGTGAGGAATCCTCATCATGAGCTGATTCAGTTGAATCTGGTTTAGGAGATTTATGGTTTTTCTGGAGTTGAGTAAGACTTTTCTCAAACAAATTTAATAACATTTCAAATAAGTTATCTTTCATATTAACACCTTATATAGCCTCCGGGAACTGATATAACAGCTCCTTGAAGTTCCAGTTCTGCGAGTTCACCAGTAACCTGTTCGACCGATAATCCACTGCGTAGAATAATTTGATCAATGCTCGTTGTTTCAAAACCAATGAACTTTACTAGGTTTTCATTCCCGCTGGCAAGGGAAAAAATTGGTTTATCAACAGTTTGCTGTTGCCTATCCATTATGAGTTCGTCCAAAACATCATTTACCGAGGTAACTAATTTAGCGCCTTGCTGCAAAAGATAATGACAGCCTCGTGCGAGCGGGTTATGAATGGAGCCCGGAATTGCCAAAACATCCCGGTTTTGATCGAGAGCCATTCGAGCTGTGATTAAAGATCCGCTCTTAATTGCGGCTTCTATAACCAAAGTGCATAATGATAAACCGCTTATTATACGATTTCTGCGAGGAAAATGTCCAGCTATTGGTGGGCTTTTTAAAGGGAACTCACTAATTAACAATCCATTTTGCGTAATATCGCCTGCCAATGACCTATGTCGGCGAGGATAAATACAGTCGATACCCGTTCCTAATACCGCAATAGTCTGACCATTGGCTGCAAGACATCCTTTATGTGCTTCTGCATCTATCCCCAAAGCCAGTCCACTAATTATGGTTATACCATTGCGAGCGAGCTCTTTAGAGAAGTGATATGCATTTTCACTACCAATAACTGATGGATTACGACTGCCAACAATCGCTAACTGTGGTTGATTGAGTGCAGATAATTGTCCTTTTGCGTATAAGACAACGGGTGGATCATTAATTTCTTTCAGCAAAGCCGGATAAAGCGGAGAATCCCAGGTAATTAAATGATTATTATCTGATGTCTCTGACCATTTTAAATCAGCATCTACTGTTTTAAGATCAAACCCGGAAATTGTTTGTGACAGCGACTGAGGCAGCTTGGCCTTAATCATTTCATTAGTCGAGAGCTTGAACAGTTTCGATAAATCCGGCCATTTTTGCCATAGCTTGGCAACGGTACGAGGACCAACCTGACTCATTCGGTTCAGAGCCAAAAAATAGCGCAAATTATCCATGGCTTATGCACTCAAAAGGGCAGATAAAAAAATTAAAAAAACAGAAAAAAACGAGAAGGGATCTCATACATCATTCCTTTGTTGTTGGTTGGTATCTTGCAGCATTGCCTTATATACGTGATAATATCACGATTATGACGTGGAGAACCAGAGAAGCAAATGGCTATTCGTAAGATTCTTTATTTACCCGATTCACGACTTAGAACCGTGGCGAAACCCGTAACGTGCTTTGACGAGGATTTACAGACTTTAATTAATGATATGTTTGATACCATGTATCATGCGCGTGGCGTGGGCCTTGCAGCGCCGCAAATTGGGGTCAGTTTGCGTTTATCCGTAATTGATGTGATTGGCGATAAAAAAGAGCAGATTGTTATTATTAACCCAGAAATTGTTTCTGCCCAAGGCGAAAAGGAATTTGAAGAGGGATGCCTCTCTGTGCCAGGAGCTTATGATACGGTAATTCGTGCTGAAAAAGTTACTGTGAAAGCATTGGATCGTAACGGCAAACCCTTTGAAATAAGCGCTGATGGGTTATTGGGTGAGTGTTTGCAGCATGAAATAGATCATCTTAATGGTAAATTATTTGTCGATTTATTATCTCCCTTGAAACGCGTTATGGCGCGCAGAAAGCTGGATAAATTCAAAAGGCGACAGCAGAATTCCAAATCATGAGTGGTTTAAATATCGTATTTGCAGGCACACCCGCATTTGGTATTCCATGTTTGAATGCGCTGCATCAGTCGCACCATAATTTAGTGGCTGTCTATTCTCAACCTGACAGGCCGGCTGGTAGAGGTAGAAAATTACAAGCATCTGCTGTTAAAGAGTGGGCAATCGATCATGAAGTTGCCGTATATCAACCGGTTAATTTTAAAAATCCTGAGTCAGTTGCTGCATTGGCAGCGTTAAAACCTGATGTTTTAATCGTAATCGCTTATGGTTTGATTTTGCCTCGTGCTGTTTTAGATATTCCTCCCCTGGGATGTATTAATGTTCACGCATCATTACTTCCTCGCTGGCGTGGAGCATCGCCTATTCAGCATGCCATTCTATATGGCGATGAGACGTCTGGTGTCACCATAATGCAAATGGATGTTGGCATGGATACCGGTGCTATGTTGGCCAAGGTAGAGTGTAGTATCACCTCTTATGATACAGCCGGGAGCTTACATGATAAATTAGCCGCATTATCTGCCGAGCCCTTGATGGCCACTCTGGAACAGTTGGCGGTGGGAAATATTCGACCTGAAACGCAAAATAGCGAATTAGCCACCTATGCCGGAAAAATTAATAAAGAAGATGCATGTATTAACTGGCAAGAATCAGCAGTGGCGATTCATAGAACAATTCGCGCTTTTAATCCTTGGCCTATTGCCTATACTGCATTAGGGGAAGAAGTATTACGTATTCATCAGGCACAGGTCGTTGTCACAGATTGTCCGCAAGCGCCCGGAACTATCATCAGTATTGATAAAAAAGGCCTGTTGGTGGCTACGGGACAGAATGCCTTGATGATTGAAAAAATTCAATTCCCAGGGGGTAAAGCCATATCCGTTGCTGATTGGTTAAATACGGGTAAAACTCAATTACAGGCAGGTTTAAAGTTGTAATGAAAACTAATGAGAGACTTCAGGCCTTAACCATTTTAACCGCGGTTGTAATAGATAAAGCATCTTTATCGCAATTGATGCCAGCAGCGGCTGATATTTCCCCAATGACTAAAGAAATTTGTTTCGGATTTTGCCGTCATTATTTTCGACTTGTAGCTATTGCTGATTGCTTGGTGGAAAAAAAACCCAAATCAATCGAAGTATGGGTAGCTTTGTTAATTGGCTTATATCAGCTTCATTACATGAATATACCTGATTATGCAGTAGTCAAAGAGACCGTGGCTTTATTAGAAAAAATAAAGAAGGTTTGGGCGAAAGGGTTGGTTAATGCTGTATTGCGTAATTTTTGCCGAAAGCAGAATGAAATACTGGCGAAACTCACCAATGATACTGCATTCATTTATGGCCAACCTCAAGGGTTGTTAAAGCATTTGAAAACGGATTGGCCCAATGATTGGCAAAATATTGCCATAGCAAATGATGCTCATCCGCCCATGACCTTACGCGTCAATCAGCAAAAAATTTCAGTGACCGATTATCTTAATTTATTACAAAAAAATGAAATTTCAGCTTCGAAACATCCTGTCGCGCCCCAGGGGATTACTCTGGACACTCCCTGTAATGTTTCCAGCTTACCAGGATTTGCGGAAGGATATGTTTCGGTACAGGATGGCGCACCTCAACTTGCTGCCACATTACTTGATTTAAAGCCAGGGTTACGTGTACTTGATGCGTGTTGTGCACCAGGCGGGAAAACGTGCCATATCCTTGAGTCACAGCCAGCGCTTGGTGAATGTATCGCCTTAGATGTAGATCCCCGTCGATTAACAAGAGTAAAAGAAAATCTGGAAAGACTGCATCTTAATGCCACTCTATTACAAGGTGATGCCTTGTTTCCGGAGCGGTGGTGGGACAGGCAATTATTTGATCGAATTTTGCTGGATGCCCCTTGCTCAGCAACGGGAGTGATAAGACGGCATTCGGATATAAAATTATTACGCACGGATGAAGAAATAGAAGCGGCTGCGGAAATTCAGAAAAAAATGCTTCATTCATTATGGCCATTGTTAGCACCTGGTGGCTTGTTACTTTATGCTACTTGTTCCATTATTGCTATTGAAAATGAAAAACAAATAGCCGCTTTTTTAGCAAGCCAACCGGATTGCCGCTTAATAAACGACACCTATTCCTGGGGCAGAAATACCGGACACGGTCAGCAGATTTTACCGGGGGAAGACGGGATGGATGGCTTCTTTTACAGCGTGCTGCTTAAGAATAAGGAAAAGGAATGAATATTAATTGGCCCTTAATCATTTTTTTGTTTTGTTTGTGCATTCCTGGTGTCCTGATTGCCATGAACCGGCTTATCCATTGTTTGTTGCCTAACAATACTGATGAATTAAAAAAAAGATTTAGTCGATTTGCCATCCTGCAAACCTTGTTTATGGTTTTTGTAATGAGCTTTACCGGGGCAGTACTATCTCTACGCACTGGATTGAATGCGCCAATTTTAGAAGGTTTATTACAAGGTAATGCAGGATTAGATGCAATTTTTCCCATTTTATTGCCTACTTTTCTCTATTCAATGTTGGCTTTGATTGTATTTTGTATCCTGTACTATGGTTTGGTAGCGACCATTCTTGATGAGCACAGTATGCAGGTTATGGTAAAATTAAGGGCCTCTCTGGGGGTTGATGGCTGTGTGCTTTACGGTGGCGTTGCTGAAGAAGTTATCGCGCGTTGGGGGTTAATGAATCTGGTTGCTTTTTTTGCCATGATTTTTGCCGGAGGAATAAACGGCGGAGTGATAATCGTGGCCATTGTTATTAGTAGCCTTATGTTCGCAGTAGGGCAGATTCCAGCCTATATTGCTGCAGGCTGCATTTCCAGCAGGCGTTTTGTTTATTCTATAGTCTTGCTTAGCATGTGGCCATCACTCATATTTGGTTTTTTATTTTGGCAATATGGACTTCTCTCAGCAATACTGGCGCATATGCTATTTCACCTCGGTTGGGCTTTATACGATAGAAAGTAACTGCTAATTGGCAACACGACGCTTGTGGACGTACATTTTGTCATCACTTTCTTTGAGCAAATCATTGATATTCTGGTGTTTCTCTTTATCGTGCTCAATATAACCCACACTGTATTCAATTTTATAGGGTTTTTTTATCTTGGCGAGCCTTGCGTTTAACCGGACTAATAATTTATCGATTTCTTTATAAGGCAAATTTGAGCATAAAACACAGAATTCGTCCCCTCCCAAACGTGCAATAATATCGGAATCACGAAATACATCTAACAAGCATTTTGAAAAATGTTTAAGTACCTCATCACCCTCTTTATGACCGTAGGTATCATTAATGTGTTTAAATTTGTCCAAATCAAAAAAGAGTAGACTAATATTGCTGTCATTTCGTTGATTTAATTTAAACGCTTGTGTACTTAACGTGATGAAGCCGCGGCGATTGGTTAAGCCAGTTAGTTCATCAGTAGTAGAAAGGTGTCTCGCTTCCAGCTCGGTTTGAACCATATCTGCTAAATCCCGCATTATGGCTTGCTCTTCCTGACTAAACTGACGAGATTTATCGTCTATAAGACATAAAGTTCCTACGTTAAACATATTCTTGATTTTAAGTGGGCATCCCAAATAAAATTTAATATTTGGATCACTTAATACCAGGGGGTTATCACAAAAGCGATTATCCACACTGGCATCTTCAACAATCATAATGTCATCTTTTAAAATGGCATGACTGCAAAAAGAAACATCACGTGACGTCTCGCATGCCGCTAGGCCCTGTTTTGATTTGAACCATTGTCTATCAGACTCTACCAGAGAAATTAAGGCAATGGGTACGTGGAATAATTGTTTTGCAATGCGAGTTATTCGATCAAAACGCTCTTCCGCTTCGGTATCCATAATGTGCAGATTGTATAAAGCTGCCAATCGTTGTGGTTCATTACGGGGTTTTACAGGATGACTCATGAATAATCCTTTTCTGTCCGTTTATTTTAATAATAGTACAAAAATATTCCTTTTTTAACTGATTATTTGTGTTAAATAAAGCTAGAGTAGCCTTGAATTGTAAAATAAAAGTAAAGGCAAATGCTCTTAATCATGCCTTAATTTAAATCATTTATTCTGACATGGTACCGTGTTCATTAAGGACCAAATAATGGTTATTAAAAACAATGTAAGTAGTGAATTTGCTGATTTATTAGGGCAGCTTCAAACCACTCCAAACAATTCTGATATTAAGCAAGCTCTGGTGAATCGTTTACCTGAAATGATGGCTTTGGCAAAAGTAAATTCTTTAGCCCTGTTTCGGCTGGCGCAAATTCACGCCCCTTCATCGCCGCAATACAAACAGATGATGGCTGATTCTGCTAAAATGGGTTGTACTAATGCCATGCTTGCCCTGTGCGAAGTTTTGGTGTCATCTGGCTCTGATAGCGATTTGCAAAGTGCGGCTCACTACATCCAGAAAATTGAACGCTCCTCTGATTCTTATATCAGAAGCAAATGCGACACGTTACTTGATTCCAATCCGCATCTTCAGGTTCGGGTTGCTGTTTTAAATAAAGAGAGTAACTATTCTGCGGGCATTCGCTTTTTTGTAGGCGAGTCAGAGGCTTCTCTAAAAGAGTTTGGGTTTAGGAATACACCTGGTATTTAGGCAAATTATTTCCTTTTCAGGCGGAATATGAAACAATTCATTCCTTCCAGTAGACTATGTCAAATATGCAAGCCACGTTTATTCACCTCCCCATTGAAAACCTCCAGCCTGGACGATATCAACCGCGTCAGGATTTTCATTTGCAAGGTTTGGAAGAATTAGCCCAATCCATACAGTCTCAGGGTTTAATTGAACCATTAGTTGTTAGAGAAATTGCCAAAGCAAAATATGAAATAATTGCGGGGGAGCGCCGTTGGCGGGCAGCGAAAATCGCCGGTTTATCACAAATTCCATGTATGGTTGGTGCGTATACAGATAAGCAAGCCTGTGCCCTTACTTTGATTGAGAATATTCAGCGCCAGGATTTGAATTTAATCGAGGAAGCCAGGGGTTATCGCCGTTTAATTGATGAATTTCATTATCAGCAGGATGAAATTGGGTTATTGGTTGGCAAATCGCGCAGCCATATTGCCAACATCTTACGTTTATTGACGCTCACCGATTCTATTAAAGAGATGATTGCCAGTAAATTTCTAACTTTAGGTCATGCCCGTGTCCTGGTTGGATTGACACCACCTCAGCAGGTTTTCTTTGCGACGCATAGTATCGAGCAACAATGGTCGGTTCGACAATTGGAACAGGCTATTAAAGAGCAACGAAATAAAAAACATTCAGTTATTCCAAATGGCAAAAAAGATCGGGACATTGAACGCTTACAAACTGTTTTAGCGGAACAGGTGGGTGCTCCTGTTCAAATTGTAAACGATGAAGAAGAGGGCGGGTGGTTAAAAGTAAAATTTTTCGATAATGATACCCTTGCAGGACTGTTGGAGCGTCTGGGCTTGAGATATGATTAGCTATTACTTTTTTTTGTATTTAATTTAAGGAATTTAATCTAATGAAAAGGATGTTAACTGTCGTTGGTTTGTGGGCGTTAGGATCGATTACATCCTCAGCTGCAAGCTTACAAATTAGTCTGGATCAGTTAATCAATCGTTTAAATCCTCATGTGAACCTCGGAATGGTGGTCGTCGATTTAACTTCTGGTGAAACTTTGTATAAGCGTAATGCCAATCGGCTTTATATTCCTGCCAGTAATATGAAACTCTTTTCCGAAGCCGCAGCCTTGATGGCCTTAGGCCCAGATTATCGATTTAAAAACCAGTTAAGTACCAGTGCCAGCCAATTACAGCAGGGCATTTTGCAGGGTAATTTATACATTCATCTGAGTGGAGATCCTTCGTTTAGTCGTGATGATTTAAAAACATTGCTTGCTACTCTTAAACAGTGGAACATCAACACCATTCAGGGCAATGTAGTTATCGACAGCAGCCTCGCATTGGTTGATCCCTATCCTCCAGGATGGTTAACAGCAGATTTAGCTTATAGTTATGGTGCTCCCATTGCTCCTTTGATGCTTGATGCCAATCGATTAACGATCACGGTTAACCCTGCAGCTCAGGTTGGTTCACCTGCTATTGTTGAGGTGGATGATGGGGGTGGGGCCATTGTTCTCAATAATCAGGCAACGACTAAAGCAAATGAAAAAGGATGCGGCGTAGGATTTAATCTGGATAAAGACAATAATCTTACTGTAAGAGGCTGTGTGGGCATCGGTCAATGGGCAGTACAGCAACGTATCGCTATTAAAAATCCGCTGATGTACGCTCAGGGAATGATAAAAAGTGAATTGGCAAAAGAAAATATAAAATTCAAC
>JAUXYG010000034.1 GCA_030694525.1 Legionella sp.
TTTATGGCATGAACACCTTGGTGATGCCACACTTGCAGATGCCGTCCTTGATAGACTCGTTCATAACTCAATCAGAATAGAACTTGATGGTGAATCCATGCGAAAAACAAAAAAATCTTTACAGACTAAACCTCTTTAAAAAATAATCCACAGCGTGAGTCGTTGAAGTGATCAAATACTCCGGAATCGGCGATCAAATGCCTACCGGAATTAGTGATCAAGTCCTCCGGAATACGCAAATGAAGCAACTTTAATGTGATTGGTAGGTAAAATTTTATTGGACACAGAACTATAAACTAGAACCGTATCAACTCCATGATTACTTAATAAGTCGACATCAATTAGCTCATAATCCTCAATGGGATCAATGCACAATAAAATTCAAGATCATTAAATTTGATTCCAAAACATCCAATTAAGAAATTTGTCTTTGGTGGGAAATGGGACTGAGAATAGCCCAGTATACTGGAAATATCCAAGAATCGGGGATCATAATCAAAAATAGCATCTTTTGGTAGTTTGAATAACCCTTTAGGAACATTTACTCTTTTTTCATTAAATAATGTTAAATTTATTTTAGTTGCGCATTCATAAAAAGGGGTACTTTTATAATTCCCTAAAGCTCTAATTTGAGACCCGTATTGTTGAAAAGTTTTATAAATTAACTCACATCGCTGTGGTTTATTTGAAAATGAACTGAGTCTAAAAGCCATTTCTTCTAAAGGGTCAGGATGATTATTTTCATCTTAATTATACCAATAATTTTATAACTTCTTAAATGGTGTTAAACTCATAAAATTAAAATGAAAAAACGTTAATTTTGTACAGGAAGCCTCCTTTGGAATACTCAAAAAAGAGTCAAAATTAATGGAGGCAATTTCATTTAAAATAAACTTATGTCAAGCTGGTGAATTATGAACGAGCTCCTAGATAAAAATAACCCTATTTTAAGACAAATTTCAGAACCTGTTCTTGAATCAGAATTTGGAAGTGAATGGCTAAACAGTTTAATTCAAGAGTTGTTCGCGATAATGAAAGAGCAAAATGCTGTTGGTGTTGCTGCGCCCCAGATTGGTATAAGCAAACGAGTTATTGTATTTAGCACAGCCTACACCAAACGACAAAATCTTGAGTGTCAGATTCCAGATACAGCACTGATTAATCCGTCATTAAAAGTATTATCAGAAGAAATTCAAACGGGATATGAAGGGTGTCTTAACTGTGGTGAGACAATGGCCTTAGTACCCAGAGCAATGGAAATTGAGTATTTTGGATATGATATAAATGGAAATTATGTTTCAAAGAATGCTTCAGGTTTGGAAGCACGAATACTCCAGCATGAAATTGATCACTTAAATGGATATTTATTTTTAGACCATGTGGTTGATAAAGATTCTTTAACAACAAAATCAGAGCTGTTAAAAACCATTTAACTGAATATAACACTTATCAATTATCATTATCTAAATAAGGTATTCAAAGCATAATAATTTAATAAGATCTTCTAGTTTTGTATACAAACATTTTTATACTTAAATGAATAAAGTTAAAAAATTAATATTCTCGTTAATCGACTGGTCATCACAAGCAGAGGATCAGCTCATTACCAAAGAAAACATTCTTGGTCTTTGGCGCCTCATTGATTTTACAATCATTTCTATAGAAGGTGAATCCAGAAAATGGGCTGATGAAACGCAAATAGAAAAATGATTAGGGCAGCAACATATAAAAAAGGAGTCCTGACATTAACCGCATATGGCGATTATGGTACAGCATTATTACATGGGGAAACAAGGACTATTAATTGTGCAGTAAAGATGCCCACTCATTGCCTATTGAAGCACTCGCATTAAATTAATATTCCTTAAAAATCTGTTGCAACGTTAATTTATCTTTAGTCATGCTCAACGCAACGGATAAAAGCAGACTGCATTTGTGGGGTGGTAACTCCCTTGCAACAATGAATCCATTGTTTTCATCATATGAAGTATCTCTGTTTGAATATCCGTATCCCATACGAGCGCATCGGACAACTGCGATATCTTTTTTGACTGCCTGATACAATAACTGTGTTACAGACTTTGTCTGATATCCTTTACCATATCCGGCACTAATTATACCGTCAACTCCGGCATCAATGGATGACTTAATGAATAAATCTTCCATTCCTAAATGTGCATATATAATTACTGTTTTTGGTAACTTGTTAATCTTTAAAATTGAAAAATCACTTAAATAGGTGTGTTTATAAAGAGGCTTTGCCTTGAAATGTACCTCATTACCCACTACATAACCAACAACTCCAATTCCCTCCAACGAAAAATTATTATTTAGCCCTGGGGTAATTTTTATAGCATCTCGTGCCGTTACAATATAATCATTAAAGGTCACAAGAACACCCATTTCCTGTGATCTATCAGAAGAAGCAATTATAAGAGCATTATATAAATTTCTTTTTCCATCAAAATTTAAACAATTTTGCGGAAAATGTGCTCCAGTAAACACTATCGGTTTTCTCGTTTGGACCACAAGTCCTATAAAATAAGCTATATCCTCTAGGGTATTTGTTCCCATACTAATGACGATGCCATCACAAGCAGGTAAATTTAATGTATTTTGTATTTTCGTAGACAACTCGATAAGCTCATCAATCGAAAATTCATGGCTAATTTTTTTAGCATATTGAATCAAACTGATATTAATTTTATCCGATAAATTAAAATCATCTAAAAATTCAGCTACAGAACTAGCAGCACCTTTTTAAAACTCGGAAGTAGGGTGAGCAGCTATACTGCATATAGTTCCCCCCAGTTCTATAATGCTTATATTTTTAATGGTCATGGAGCGTACAACATAATGAAAAGATATTTATAAACTCTAAAAAAGCGAATTGTACTCCTTTTACCTCACCGGCGGTATCTCATATTAAAGGCTATAATACTACTAGGGCTTAACATTTTAATTTAATGATTAAGAGCTTTAGTTAAACCTCATGCAAGGAACTGAATATGCCTGATAAAACCCAACATACTGCAGCGAGTCTGCGCGAAAAAATGGCGAATCGCTATGGCGATGAATTAAATCACAAACACAATAAAAATCACCTTTTATATCGAAAACATTGTAAATCCCACCCGGTAAATCTGAATGGAGCTGATGAGGAAACTGAAGTAAATGGCTCGACCGGTCTCTTGAGAGAATTTAAATTAAGAAAAATGCGGAAACGACTGGATAAAGGTCGCATCCATTGATAAAGTATAGGTTATCCTCCCAGGTTAGCCACTCCTGGATTGGACGTGCATTTGATGGCCTGATTCATCAGGCCACACTCTTCACTTCATAAGTAAAATATTTCAACATCTTAACCACCCATTCAACACCACTGGTAAATCTTGCGATATTTATTACCTTTTCTGCCTGTTCTTTTTTCACATCACCCATTAAATAAACAATGCGATCGGAGGTAACCACTTTGAATGCATTAGGATCAATCGTGTCATCAGCAAAAATTTGACTGCGAATTTTGGTCGTAATCCAGGCATCCTCGATGGAATTTGATTTAGCCACTCGAACAGTTAATCGGTTGAATAACCGACGGTATCCACTCACTTGGGTTAATCTTTTATTTGCTTCTTGCAATAGCTCTTGAGACGGGAGGTGACCTGCAATTAACACATCACCATTCAATACGGCTATATCGATGACGCAATGCTCATTTTTAAATAATTTATCTGAGTATAAGGCATTGGTGGTTCGTAACTGTAACTGATAATCGCTTAATTTTTTAAACACGTTATGCCTGTCATAAACCAATGAGGAGGCAGTCCATATATTACTAAGGCAGCCTGAAAGTAAGGCCGCCATAAGCGCTACTATTACTATAAAACGTCCTTGTTTTATCATGGTTTAGCGAATATATTGGAAAATTTTAACGACTTTAACCACCCCATTCACCCGACGGGCTACATCGACAGATAAAGATGCTTGCTGTGGGGTAACAATACCCATGAGATAAACCACTCCATTTTCAGTGACCACACGAATAGATCCTGATTCGAGGCCTTTACGCGCAAGCATGTTGCTACGAACCTGGCCAGTTATCCAGCTGTCTTTAGTGCGCTGCGTCAGGGGGATGGGGTAATCCACAGTTATTTCGTCATAAACGCGTTGAACTCCTGGCGCATTGCGAGCAATCCGCTCAGCTAATACACGCAAAGAAGCGGTTGGAGTTTGGCCAACCAATAAAACCACCCGATTAAAGCTGGTAACCAGTATACGTGACTCTCGAAACTGAGGATCGGTAACAATTGTTTTATGGACCACATGAAACAAGCGCGCGTCAGCTTCCATGGTGGCAACACTGCGTCGATCATACACCATACCGGCTGCAGCTCCCGCAACTACCGCGACCACGCAGCTCGTTAAGAGAGTACTCACCAATAGAACTGCAATGGATTTTAATTTGGAATTTAAATTCATTTTTCTATCCTAAAACCTGACCAAATAAAGACTGATCAATTAAATCACAAAAACAATGTAATATGAACAAGTGCAACTCTCTTATTCGGGCCGCACTGTCGGAGATAACCCGTAACTCAATGTCTTCCGGACCTAAATGATTCGCCAAAACACCACCATCTCGTCCACTTAAAGCAATAGTATCCATACCCCGCTCATTAGCTGCATGTAATGCATGCAACACACTATCGGAATTACCTGATGTCGTTAATAACAATAAAACATCCTGCTCCTGACCTAAAGCCTGGATTTGACGAGCAAAAACCTGACCGTAATGATTTTCATTAGCAAATGAACTTAAGCTGGTCGCATCGGCGCATAAATTGATGACGGGTAAGGGTGGCCGCTCCACTTCAAAATGGTTAAGCATGGAGCTTGCAAAATGCATGCAATTAGCACTTGAGCCACCGTTGCCACAAATAAGGATTTTTCCATCACTTAATAGACAATTAACCAATCGTTGACCCGCTTTTGCTATTGTATCCGATAAGGCATCAGCTACCGCAATCTTTGTTTCAATGTTTGCCCCAAAGAGATGTCTTACTCTTTCTTCCATTTGTACCATTTTTAAACCTTAATATGTATAAGCATCTTAAATAAGAGGATTCTTAAAGAGCTGAATTCAATAAACTTAGTACTCACAACCAAATGCATCTTTTATCCAGGTGATTTCCCGGGATGATCCATCAATACTAACTACATCAAAACGAATAGGAACTTTGTTGAGACAGTTATGTTTTAGCAGATAATGGGACGTGGTTTTTATTATTTTCTGTCTTTTGGCATAAGCGATACTGGCCACTCCTCCACCAAATAAAGTACTGGTTCGCGACCTGACTTCAATAAAAACTAAATACTCTTTATCACGCATTATCAAATCAATTTCACCTAAGCGACAGGTATAGTTTCGTGCAGTTAATTTAAAACCCTGATCAAGTAAATAATCCAGTGCCAGTTGTTCTGCAAGCTGGCCTTTTTCCTGAGTAATCAATTCCTATTATCCTTTAATAAAATCATTATCCCATTTCGCCTAATGAATGAGCCAGGCCTTGTCTGAATTGACCCCATTCCAAAACCCGAGCTACTTGTTGCGAGGGTTTTAAATATAAGGTTCCATTGCTGTTTTGCGAACCATCAGCGGGAAACAAAATTAACTGATTTAATTGAGTGGCAAGCGCATAACTATCCCTGCCTAAAGCATAGAGGCGATTATAGCTATTAAATTGCTCGGGCCAGTTTCGACTTCCCATTTGATGGGCAAATACCCAGGGAATATCGCAAAAGATGAGTCCGTCCAAGTCTTTATCTTTTAATGCGTTAGCACTACCACCATAAACACTTGAGGTCGCAAAAACCGGCACGTCTCCAGCATAATAATATTTCAGCAAAGGCATGATTTGTCTGGCTTTTGAGGGATAAGCCAGGAGAAAAATCATATCAAAATCCTGTCTTCGACTCGTAGAAACGGTCACATTCTGACCGATAATCTGTTTCAATTGTTTTTCACGAGTCTGACTGTCCGTTATACGTAAAAAATCGCGCATTTCCTTATTTAAGTCAGCTTTTTGGCTGTAGGAAAAAGTATCCACTACTTTCCCACCTTTTTTTTGCCATTGATTAATAAACGCTTTAGTTACATCGTTACCCCATTCATTTTGTGGTGCGATAATTAATGCACGACTATAGCCTTTTTTTCGGGCATTTAAAGCAACTTGACTCGCCTCATGGGTTGGGGATAAACCAAACAAATAGGAATTATCCTGAACACTACCCTCTGAGTCATTGAGTAATAATGTAGGAACTGGATGGTTCATTCCCGCAATCGTTGCCACCTGATTTTTAGTTAATGGACCCACAACATAATCAGCACCTTCACTAATTGCCTGTTCATAAAGACCGACTATTTCACTTTTGTCCGTATCATAAAGTTTTACCTTGGTCGCATCGGCATTATTTGCTTTGAAAGCGGCCATAAAACCTTCTTTAATGGCATTACCTGGACCAGATAAGGGGCCGCTCAACGGCAACAGAAGAGCAACTTGTTTTGGTGGGGGCAGAATTTTATGAGCAATACTGTCTAAAGGATTTGGTAAAATATAATTGCCCGGATGATTACTAAATTGTGATTGCCACTGATCCAGTGCGGCAAGTAATGATTTAGAGTTATTTGAGTATTGTTTGGATATCAGAGCCAGTTGCAACCAACCCTGGAGCTCCGATTTATTATCTGCCTCTGCTGCAAAGGTCTGCAACTCGGATTGGGGAATGTTAATCAGTGTTAACCACAAATTACGTCTATTGTTACTTTGGCTCTTCTTATCGGTCAGCAAAGTTTCCAACTTGATACGCTCGTTTAGCGCCTCTAATTTGTTGCCTGCAGAACGATGTGCCTGAGCGAACAATTCATGATATTGAATTTGATGATAAACAGATAACATCTCTGTTTCGTTAATTTTCGCTAATCGATTTAAAGCACTCTTTGGTTGATCCCTTATTAAATCAATTTTTGCCTGTAATAAATTTTTTTCACTCATCTGATCAGGAGTTAAATCAGCAGTCTGTGCTAAAATAGCCGAACCCTGTCGCCATTGACCTTCAGAAATTAATCGGCCAGCTGCTAATAACATGAGTTTTTGTTTTTCAGTGCCACTTTGATTTTTTGCCATAGCGAGGTAAGTTGCTGTGGGTAATTTATATGGATTTGTTTGTTTTTTGTGTACTACAACCGATGGCTCAGGATTATTAACTGCAGCAGTACACTGACAGAGTATAAAACTAGCAGCCAATAAAAATATTAAGCGCAATTCATGTAGTTTGGGAACCATGTTAAAAACCCTTAAGACGTGATAACGGAAGAGGATAAACTATGACAAACACTCTAGCAACAGGCACTGGGTCTCTCTATATTGTTGCAACCCCAATTGGCAACCGTGAAGACATCACTTTAAGGGCATTAAACCTGTTAAAAACAGTTGATTTAATTCTTGCTGAAGACACTCGTCATTCGTTACAACTCCTTACTGCTTTAGGGATAAAAAATAACATAAGCTCTCTTCATGCCCATAATGAAGGGGATAAGAGCAAACACATTTTAGAACAATTGTTACAAGGCAAGTCGATTGCTTTAATTAGTGATGCGGGCACCCCTTTAATTAGTGATCCTGGATACCCCTTAGTGAAGCTCGCACGTGAACATCATATTCCGGTAATTCCCATACCTGGTTGTTGTGCTTTAATTGCCGCTTTAAGTGCCGCTGGTGTTCCTTGTGATTCATTCCTTTTTTTAGGATTCTTACCCGCGAAACACGCAGCACGACAGGCAAAATTAGTCTCATTAAATTCAGAACCCCATACTTTGATTTTTTATGAATCTACTCATCGCATCATTGAATGCCTTGATGATATCGAGCAAACCTTTGGTGCCGAGTGCGCGTTGGTTTTAGCTAAAGAATTAACCAAGACATTTGAACGTTTTGTTTCAGGAACGGTTAGTGAGGTAAAGGCATGGTTACTCTCGGAAGCGGCTCATACCAAGGGAGAGTTTGTTCTGATTATACCACCCAGGCCGGTCACAGCCGACAAGCACGAACATGAATCACTTTTAAAAATTTTATTAAAGGAGCTTCCTCTAAAACAAGCCGTATCGTTGAGCTGTAAAATTACGGGTGCACCAAAAAATGAGCTTTATGAAACTGCATTAACAATTAAAGATACCATTTAAGATCAGACTCTGTCTTTATGGGCTATATTTTAAGTAAGCAGATAACTGATTTGTACTAAGATGCGTGCTTTAAGCAAATATCGATTCCTGATGGTCTATCTATTAATACCATTACCTTTTATCTCATTATCGATGGGCGGATGGTATACTTTCCTCCCAATTATAATTCTTTTTGGACTCATTCCACTCGTTGATACGTTTATACATGACACGGTAAATCCAACACCCGCCATGGAAAAAGAGCTACTGGGACAAAATTATTATAAGTACATTACCTACCTGTATCTTCCTACCCAATTAATTATGATTTTTTATGGTGCATACCTAGTAAGTATCCAAAATTTACAATGGAATGAGTGGTTGGGCTTCACTTTATCAATTGGGGTGCTGTCAGGAGGTGCGGGGATTAATCTGGCTCATGAAATGATGCATAAAAATGCTGCCGTACCCCAATTTATCAGTAAAGCATTATTAGTAAGCGTCTGTTACGGTCATTTTTTTATAGAACATGTAAAAGGACATCATGTTAAGGTAGCAACCCCGGAAGACCCGGCTACTGCACAATTGGGGGAAAGCTTTTATCATTTTATACCTAAAACATTAATCGGCTCTTTTTTATCCGCTTATCATCTGGAAAAAAAACGTTTAAGCAAACAACAACTTAAACCCTGGAGTATCCATAACCAATTTTGGTGGATTATTATCTTTCCTATACTATTTACTGCTGTCTGTTTTATCTTAGGGGGATTTAGTGCGGCATTATATTTTCTAAGTCAGGCTCTTATGGCCATTTTAACCCTGGAAATGGTTAATTATATTGAACATTACGGTCTTGAACGAAGAAAGCTCGCCAATGGATTTTATGAAAAAGTGAATGAGCATCATTCATGGAATGCCAATCACTGGATAACCAATAGTATTTTATTTCACTTACAGCGACATGCTGACCATCATCAGTTTGGTGCCCGGCCTTATCAAGTTTTACGTAATAAAGAAGAAAGCCCGCAATTACCTTCCGGCTATTTGGGGATGAGTGTTATTGCTTTAATTCCCCCTTTATGGCGAAAAATAATGGATAGGCGAGTTGCTTTGTATCAGAAAAAGTGCAGTTAATAGGGAATTCTCTCATTAAGAACAGCTGCTGGTTACCGCGTACAAGCCGCGGTACGTAGTGAAGTGATACGGAAAATGTATATTATGGATGCCAAATATTAATAACAAATAAACTTTATCTTAATCAGGCAAGTGCCAAATAATTATCAACGGGCTGTGCCGCTATTTCGCCAATCTCCAATTTTGCGTTATGTTGAGCTTTACCATGCCATAGCTCTGCACCAAGATACATTGCTGTAAGCACTATCGCAGCGGGCCAGCAAATAGCAAAAGTGGTAATCAGAATCATCGGCATCACTGTGTTTTTACCCATGGTAAAAATAAAATCAGATCGGGCGGCCTGGAATTCTTTTAATGCTATATTATACTTCTGCTGAGCTAATTTTTCAGGCACTAATGGCTTGACAGGATTCCCATCTTGCACAAGTCTCATACTGCATAGCTGTGCCTCCTCTAAATACAAACTTTTTTCTTTATACAATGCATAAGCATCTCCTGAAAGATACATTGCCACTGCTACAGTACAAACAAAGAAAGAACTGGCAATTAAAATAGGGGCACTAACTAACATTGAGACGGTGAAGCCCATCATTAACAACGAAGCTGCCGCCGCATTAAAATAAAATGCCGCTTGTTTTGTCTGCCATTTATATTCCAAGTCAGCTAATTGTTGATTAAGAAGATTAATATGCTTTTCTCTTTCAACTGCATTGATGTTATTTACATAGTACTTCCTATCTTCCGTGTACTGAGCCTTTTTAGTCAAATAATCCTGTTTGGCTAAATTACAACGATATAACATCTGAAATACGTCATATCCTAAGAACACGGCGGTAATGAATCCTGCAGCAGGGCCAGAAATGCCAAATATCTGATTAAAGTTAGTAAGTAGATTAATGACTGACCAGACGACATCATTCATGAAATTACAATGTCTCTTGTACAGCTCAAATTTAAACCGCTCATAGCGGGAAGTAGGTTCGGGAGTGTGAGCTTGTGTGGTTTTGTCAGTAATTAAATCTTTTAAGGAGTCTTCGTTTAGGCGAATAGTATGCTTGTCATTAAATTGCTCAAACAATGCAATTTTTGCCGCATCATTTTTTAAGTTTAATGGTAGAGCGTCGCCAGAATGATTGATGTAATATAAACTCATCCCTTCAGGATTATTTCCAATCACAATATAACTTTTAAGGTATCCATTAACGGTATCTCGATCAGGCAGTCCATCTAGCTTATTAACATCACACCCTTGAATCAAACCGTTAATTAAACCTTTTTCAGCTTCTGTGGGGAAAAAGGTGTGTTTTATTAAGAGGCCTGCATCAATAATAAATCGTGTAAGAAAAAAACCCACACTGAAATAATTGATGACCCCTATTGGTGCTTTAAATACCGCAATTATTTTATCAACATCCGTATGAGTTCCTATAAGAGCATCCAATTTCTCTATCAGTTTTAATTCTTTAGCCAAATTTAAACTTTGGGTTAGAGTCAATCGGCAGAACGCCCAATAAAGACGACATAAGTTAGCGAAAGCCACATAATCTCGGACCTGAGATATATGTACTGGAGCAGTGACTAAATTATTAAAAGAAGTTTTGATTGATTTTCTCAGTTTGAGAGAAAAGTCAGGCTCTTCTTGATTGGTAAATTGGTTAGTATCTAGAAAATTTTTTATTTTTGTTTTGAAATCTTCAAATTTTTTGGCGTTGTCTTCTTGGCCATATGCTTTATAGAAACTATTAAGCATAGAGGCACAGAAATAGCAATACAACCAAAAGATATCATTATCGTGATTCTTATCTAACATTTTAAATAAGTCATTAAATTCCGTTTCTATACGATTTTGATTTTGAATTAGGTATGTATAATTAATTGTTTCAACCCTTGCATCGACACTTTCTGTATTTCGGTTTTCTTCCCTTGAGAACTCTTCAAAAAAAAGATGTTCATTTTTACGAAAAAATAAGCTTGCATCTGAATAGGGCATACTAATAGCTCACAAAAATTATACATGAAGTTTGATTTATAGTACGTTATCATCACCTTGTGTTTTTGACAAGCCCTTATTGTATTATTATTTTACACGCGATCATGTATTTATTAACCCTTCACTCTGCTCAATACAAGTACATCTTCCTACACCAAAGCAATTATCCAACAACACTTTTTTATGAATTGTTGTAGCATTTGAAACCATGCCTGGGTATCTGTTTAATAGATATCGTTCTTACTTGATTATTTACGAAATGGTTACATTAGCTTACACTCGCTTAACTATACTCTGTCGAATATGCTGACTTTGGAAATAAGGATAAATTATGGGATTAGAACACGTAATAATAAATAAGGAATTATCATCAAGAACTCGTGCTTTAATCTCTACCTCCTCTTTTCCAGAGCTTAGAAATTATCTGCTCAGCAGGAGTCCATTAAAAACGATCCTGGAGGAGATCAATCAGTTAATAGAGCAGGAATACTTACGTGATAAAACGCATTTTCTTGAAATGCTTACAGATGAAGCCTATGCACTCCAAATAGCCAGCGATGAAAATGATTTCCACCAGGATTCAATAGAGGAGAAAAATGACAAAGCCTTATTTATCTCTTATGGGCAAGAGTCCACCAATTTAGAAACTCAGCGAAACTATTTAAAAAAGGAGATTTTGCAAGGGAACAGTCAATTAGACATAATTGAAAGAAAAATGATGCAATTCAATCACATTTCCTATAATGCACAAGCGATAACCATTCATACTCATGGGCACCCTAACGTCCATACACATGAAAATCCAAATCATTCTGTTTCTATCCATCATCGAACACAAAGCCATAGTCACCATTCTTCACAGGTGCATTTGATGGGCACGCAAACCTGGAGCCCTATTAATGAAATGACTGGGTTACAGAATGAATATTCTATTCAAAAAGGATTTATCACTGAATCAGAGCAAAAACTCAATGATGTGAATAAACGTTTGGCGAAACTTGAAGACCTTAAAATGGAGTTACCTCAACGCCTAAATATTCGAAAAAGAAAACAACAAGAACGTATTTATCGTGCCTCTATCCGGGAGCATAACAATAAATCACCAGAGCAGCTTTCTCAAAAAAATAAATATGATTTAGAAATTAAAATGAAGCAACAAATCCATTCACTGGATGAGCAAATGCAAGGTTTAAAACGAGAACTGTGGCGGAAAAGCTACCCTTGTTACCTGGAAACTCTTAATAACCTCCTGCTATCAGGAGAACTTAATCATATGAAACTTGAAGAACACGGGCCTTTAACAAAGATATTAAAGTACATGCAAGTGTATTCTTCAAAACAAAACGAGTTAGAACGTTTATCACTATCCTACGACAGTCAGGTGAGGGAGCTCGAGAAAATTAAAAGGTCACAAAAAGGCAACACGGCCACAATTTTATCAAACAGTAACACAGAGGAAAATTTGCATAAGCAAAATAGATTTCTGATGCAAGAGAATAACCGATTAAATCACTTACTTGATCGGACCACTCAAAAAAGAAACACCGCTTTATATTTCTCTTTAGGAGGAGGGTTGAGTACCGCCGCGAGTGCAGCAGCAATCACACTTTTTTTTGTCATGAGTCCTATAGTATTTATAGTTCCAGGAATACTGTTATTAGCAACAATTGGCACATTTTTATTTGCTGCTACTGTACACCTCGTGCAAAAATCAAACCTCGAGTACGATATCAACACGAATAACACCAGTAGAAAAAGAAATGATCTCACCATAGAAAGGTTAAAGACCCATTCTCAGGAACTACTAAATAGCAATCTTAGTTTAAAGAGGAATATAAGAGAACGTGAACAAGAAATCTCAAATAAAAAAAATGAACTGAGTGCATTAGAAAGTTCACTAAAAGAGTTGCTCCAAAACGCTGAGTCAGTGGGAGAAATGCCTAAGTTTTCAATTCAAAGGGGTATTTTTGACGCGCAAGAGCCTTCTGCTCCATGTATAACTGAATTAGATGAGCTTAAGGTGACACCTTATTAAATTTATTCAGATAGAGTTTATAGCTCAAATAAGTTGATTATTTGCCAATACAAAAACTGGAAAAAATTTTTCCGAGTAAATCATCAGAGGTAAACTCACCGGTAATTTCTGATAACAATTGGTGTGCTAATCTCAGATCTTCTGCTAATAACTCACCGGCTCGATGGACGGCTAATTGGGTCTGTCCCGTAAGTAATACCGATTTTGCAGCATCAAGAGCCTGAAGATGGCGACGTCGCGCTAAAAATTGACCTTCTTCGGGTTGATAACCAACAACATTTTTGATTACCTTCTTCAGTTCATCCATTCCCGCACCGGATTTTGCTGAAATATAAACAGTATGTTTCTCTATGCGAACGGGCAGGTCTTGTATGTCAATTTTATTAAAAACAGTAATAATTGGGACATGAGCAGGTAGCGATGTACGTATCTCTGCTAATAGGAATGTGAGCTGTTCGGGATCATTTAAATCGATTAGTAAAAGAACACAATCAGCCTTTTCTAATTCAAGCCAGGCACGTCTAATCCCTTCTTGCTCCACAAGATCATCACTAACCCTTAATCCTGCGGTATCTATAATATGTAGCGGTATCTCATCTAGCAAAATATGCTCGCGCATCACATCACGAGTAGTGCCTGGAACATCTGTAACAATGGCAACATCACGACCGGCAAGGCTGTTAATTAAGGTAGACTTGCCCGCATTGGGTCTGCCTGCGATAACTAACGAAAGTCCTTCGCGTAAAATAACGCCCTGATTTGCTTGAGAGCGAATTAAATCTAATTCAGTAATTATAGTTTGTAGTAAATGAGCCACTTTACCATCATTTAAAAAATCAATTTCTTCTTCCGGAAAATCTATCGCGGCTTCAACGTATAACCTTAAGGTTATTAATTGCTCATTGAGATGATTGATTTTATGGGAAAAATCACCTTGCAATGTTTTAAAGGCCATTCGAGCTGCTGTTTGGGAACTGGCCTGAATTAAGTCAGCAATCGCTTCGGCTTGCGTGAGGTCCATTTTATCGTTAAGAAAAGCTCGCTCAGAAAACTCTCCTGGTCTCGCTATACGGGCTCCTAAAGCAACGGACTCTTTTATCAGCATGTCGAGAACTATGGGTGAACCATGAGCCTGAATTTCAATAACATCTTCGCCGGTAAATGAAGCTGGTGCTTTAAAGTAAAGCATGATGCCTTGATCAGTCAGTTCCTTATTGCCAGTATAAAAGGAACAAAAGCAGGCTAATCGTGGCTCCAGAGATTTATTACCATTAAGTTTTAGCGCGATGGTGTAGGCGTGTGGGCCGGATAGACGAATGATGCCTACCCCACCGCGGCCTGGTGGGGTAGCTATAGCAACTATGGTATCAGATGACATCGTTATTTAGTCGTAGCAACCAGTTTTTTTACCGGTTTGTCATCAGAATATTTACGCGTTATGTACCATTGTTGCAATATGGATAAAGTGTTATTCACAATCCAGTACAATACTAAACCTGATGGAAAGTTCCAGAATAGACCAGTAAATAAAACCGGTAAAAACATCATTACTTTCGCTTGCATCGGATCTGGTGGCGCAGGATTTAATTTTTGCTGAATTAACATCGTCGCACCCATAATCAAAGGCAGGACATGATAAGGATCGGGCGATGCCAAATCTTTAATCCAGAAGATAAAAGGAGCCTGTCTTAATTCGACACTTTCCAATAACACCCAATACAGTGCAATAAAAACCGGTATTTGAATGATTATCGGAAGACAGCCACCTAATGGATTCACTTTTTCCTGACGATAAAGCTCCATCGTTGCCTGACTAATTTTAGCTTTGTCGTCCCCATAACGCTCACGTAATGCTTGCAATTTAGGTTGTAATTTACGCATTCCAGCCATTGATTTGTAGCTGGTTGCTGATAAACGATAAAAAGCTAATTTTATTAATACCGTTACTAAAACGATAGACCAACCCCAATTACCGACAAAATTATAAATTGCTTTCATTAAAGAAAATAACAGGGAAGAGACAAACCATAAAATACCGTAATCAACGGTCAGGTCCAGTGAAGGGGAAATACTTTTTAATACGCTGGTAATTTCCGGGCCAATATACAATTTGGCTCCAATCTCTTTTTGCTGCTGGGGCTGAACCACTATAGGCTGACTTACAGATCCAATAGTAAAATCACCATTCATAGCACGAGTATAAAATTTATTCTCACTGTCAGCATGAGGAATCCAGGCGCTTAAAAAATAATGCTGCTGCATGGCAATCCAACCACCTTTTGCATCTACATCCAGGTTATTTTTGCCCATATCACCAAAACTTACCTTTTGGTAACGATTAACCCCTGGATTAGAGTAAGATGCTCCCGTGTAAGAGCCTACATGAAAAATACTTGATTTATCTTCTTTGGGAGAACTGCGTAAAAGCTGTGTATTTAAATAACCCTTCCACTCAGTAACACCATTGTTGATTATTTTATAATTCACATCGACAAGATAACTGCCCTTCGTAAAAGTAAATTCCTTTTTAACCGCTAATCCATCCTCATTTTTACCATCAAGCGTAACAGTCAACTGATTTTGATCAGGATTTAATTGATAACTCTGTTGTGCTGTGGTGAATCCCAAATCCAGAGATTTGACATTCTGACCAGAGGAAATAAACAAACTGCTATTAGCAACATAACGTTCACCGGTGTTATTTTGCAACAAAGGAAAAGGTTTATTTTTCTCTTCGACATTAAGCGGATATTCCAGCAATTGACCGTTAACGATGTCACCTTGTTTTAAATCTATAGCTACATCAAGGACATCCGTTTTAATCTGCACTAATTGAGCAGGATTCGATGCATTACTTTCTTCATCAGTAGTTGCTGCATGTATCGGAGCCGAGCTTGGCTCGCTCTGATTTATTTGCGGTAACAAATGACCTTCTTGAGTCAACTGACTGGTTGGAGCTTGAGTCAAAGGAGGCTTGGCGGGATAATCTATCTGCCAGGTGTTCCAGAGTGATAAACCAATTAGCGCAAGCGCTGTATAAAGTACAATGCGTCGTATATCCATTAAAGCTTCTCATCATTAGGGAGTACAGGATCGTAACCACCACGCGACCAGGGGTGGCAACGTAATAATCGTTTAAGAGCCATCCAAAAACCTTTGCTAATACCATGGTATAAAATAGCACTTTCTGCATACCTGGAGCAACTAGGATAATATCGGCAGCTGGGTTTAATAAGCGGGGCAATCAAGTATTGATACAACTTAATAGGAAAGCAAACTATTTGTCGAAGCATGAGGTTAATTTTTCCCATGTTTTACCCAATCTGCAATTTATTGTTAAGTTTGTCTCTTTGGCTACACCATGTCTTGCCAGAAAAATCATATCCACAGCTGGAAGTTGGGTTTGGCGAAAACCTTCTCTTAACACTCGTTTAATTCGATTTCTGTCGTGAGCTTTTGCAATCATTTTTTTTGAAAGCGCAAGCCCAAGACGTGCATGACCTAGTCCATTTTCCCGATACAGAAGAACAAACTCGGTTGTAACAATTTTTTTGGCTTGTTCAAACACATGATCATATTCAATTTTTTTTAACAATCGCTGTGTTTTGGTAAAAGCATACACTAGGCGGAAAGACGCTTACGGCCTTTAGCACGACGGCGTTTAATAACTAATCTTCCAGCACGTGTAGCCATACGCTCACGAAAACCATGATCGCGTTTGCGTTTTAAATTACTGGGTTGAAAGGTGCGTTTCATGATGAACCTGTTATAAATTTATGAGGTTGGCAATGATAGATAACTTTGCAGCAACTGTCAAATTAGAATGTTGATTATTTTTATTTCATTTTTAATTCTTTGATGAAGCCAGTAATTATTATTAATTTATAAAATATTTAAATGATTTTTATTATAAGCATGAAAAAATCTGTGGGTAATATTATTTTAATTAATTATATCAATAAGTTACATCATTTATTTCTTGTTTAGAACTTCGGTATTATTATACTTATAATTGTTAGTAATTAACCCAAGCCTTATTTATTCTTTTTTTATGCACGTTAATTAGATGTACTTAATAGCCTCTTATCCACATCTTAGATGAAGCAAATTAATCGATACTCTAATCAGATCTCATTTTTTTAAAAAATAAGTATGAGTTTTAAGAATCCTAAATAGTTTTTTAATTGCATCATTGGATATTTAAATTGTTTTCACATACGTAGTTATTATAAGTTATTTATATATTAAAACCTTATTCTTATTATTAGTGAACTGATCTTCTGTTGATACTATTAATTTCTCTATTATTTTCAATAAGTTAATTGATTTCAAACTCTGTTAGTAAACCTTCTTTTTCCTTGTGATCTAACTGTTGTCTATTTTAGAGTAGATTTAATTCATCTATTTATACTCAGCTTCTGATCCCTATTTAGCTATACTTATCCATAGCTTTCCCATTCAAATTTAAATTTTATTTTGTTCTATTTCTTTGTTTTACAGTGATGAATTTAAGCTGCTCACGTTTTAATTATCTGTTTTTGTTGTGGATAACTTTGCGTTTTGCTTCGGGGTGAGTATAATCATCACGTTTAATAAGTGATTAATAAATACTCTTTTTGAAGTTTAAACGTTAGTATCACTGTATTTAATCCTTAATTTTTTTCTTTTAATTATCTTGCTGTCTCTGCTCATCAATGGCACTATTTATGGCCGTGGATAATTAGTTTTAACATTCTTTTTACCACCCTTATTTACTGAGGAGTTATGTTGTGTCGGCAACTGTTTGGCAAAAATGTTTAAGTTTATTGCAAGATGAGTATTCTGCTCAGCAATTTAATACCTGGTTACGACCACTACAGGCTCATACAGACGAACAACGTTTGGTATTATTAGCGCCAAATCGCTTCGTAGTAGATTGGGTTAAAAAACATTTTTTTACCCGTATTGAAGAATTGATTAATCAATTTTGTGGTGATGAAATTAAAGCAATTTCTATTGAGATTGGCAGCAAAGC
>JAUXYG010000155.1 GCA_030694525.1 Legionella sp.
CCTGTATTAGACGAAGTCGTAATACAGGGATCTAATCCCAAGAATGAGTAATGATGAGTTCTGGTATAAAAACTCCTGGATCCCTCGGACGAGCGGAGGGAAATAGGCGGTTTGGGATAGGAGAGATTGATTTTATTATGAGTTTTTTGAATGATAGCCACTTTTCAATAAAAAAATCCCGACATAAAGCCGGGATTCAGGTAGAGGAGACGTTATTAGTCGCGGCCGGAAAATGCGCTTAATAAATTAAGCAGGCTCACGAACAAATTATAAATTGATACAAAGAGACCAACGGTCGCAGAGATATAATTTGTTTCTCCATCATGAATTATGGCGCTGGTTTGAAATAATATTAAACCAGATGAAATCAACACAAATGCTGCAGATATAGCCAGTTGCAAGCCTGGAATCTGGAAGAAAATACCACCAATCATAGCCAGTAGTGCGACCATAACGCCGACAAATAAAAATCCACCTAAAAAGCTGAAATCTTTTCTTGTTGTCAGAGCATAGCCAGATAAGGCAAAGAAAATAATTCCGGTTCCACCTAAAGCTGTTGCTATCAGTTGAGTACCGTTAGAATAACTTGCCATATAAAAGCCGATTAATGGGCCTAATGTGTATCCTAAAAAGCCCGTAAACGCAAAAACGCTCACTAGACCCCAAACGCTGTTTCTTAAGGCTTGTGTTAAAAACATTAAACCATATACGCCTACTATCATCAGCAATGGGTTCATTGGTCGTGCACCCATGGCATAGGACATATAAGCGGCAAAAGCGCTGAATAAGAAAGTGAGACTTAACAACAAATAGGTATTGCGCAATACCTTATTGGTCGATAAAACAGACTCACTGCGTTGAGTAAGTACATTGACTTCATTTCGGTTCATTGTTTAGAACTCCAGTTATTTATAATTAGTTTAGCATATCTGAGGGTAATTTTCCTGACTTTCAAGTAGTGGCTTGATTTTTTTTGAGATAACCTCATGTAGTTAATTAAACAGGTTATTATTAAAGGGTAAACCCATTTTTGTCAATTTAGTTTTTGGGTTCTCAGAGACACTATAGTAAGATGAATGTTTTTAATTTGGAACTCTAATTATGTCACGTGTTTCCCTTATCCAGATGGTCTCATCTGCAAAAATTGCGCAAAATTTACAATTAATTGAAACATTATTAATTCAAGCTCGTGAAGAACAGGCGCAATTGGTGGTTTTGCCTGAAAATTATGCATTTATGGGAATGCATGAGACTGATAAATTGCAGATTGCAGAGGTCTATGGACAGGGGCCTGTTCAGGATAAAGTGAGTGAGCTGGCGAAGCGTTTGGGATTATGGATTATTGCTGGTACGTTCCCTATCAAAGGCGCTGGAAGTAAAACTCGGGCAAGCTGTATTGTTTATGATGATAAGGGTAAATCAGTTGCTCGATATGATAAAATTCACTTATTTGATGTAAGGGTTTCTGCGGAAGAGGCCCATCAGGAATCAGCAGCCATTGAACGCGGGACCGAGGTGATAGTAGTAGATACACCCGTAGGAAAAGTGGGTTTATCAGTATGCTATGATTTACGCTTCCCTGAGTTATATCATCAACTCGAGATGAAAGGTGCTCAGATCTTTACCGTACCTTCTGCCTTTACCCAGGTAACTGGCTTGGCTCATTGGGAAATATTGTTACGCGCTCGAGCAATAGAAAATCAATGTTATGTTCTTGCTCCAAATCAGGGTGGACGCCATGAAAATGGCCGTGAAACCTATGGGAATAGCATGATCGTCGAACCTTGGGGCGGTATTGTAACAAAAATGGAATCAGGGCCAGGATTAATTACGGCTGATATCGATTTGGCTCGATTACACCTGTTAAGACAACAATTTCCCTGCGTCGATCATCATGTATTAGGCGCAGATGGCAATGCCAATAAACATACGTTAAGTAGAGGGTAATAAATGACACAATCTCTAGCACTAGCAAAACAGATATTATTGGCCCCAGCATCATTGGATGAATCGGGAATTGAGCAATTATTCAAATCAATGATGAGCTACCACATCGATGATGCTGATCTTTATTTTCAAAGCAGCAGCTTTGAATCATGGTATTTAGAAGACTCTGAAGTTAAAAGTGGAAGTTTTTCTTTAGATAGAGGAGTAGGCATTCGAGCAGTCAGTGGCGATAAAACGGGTTTTGCTTATTGCGATGATATTTTGCTTCCTTCGATGCTGCGCGCAGCTGATGCGGCTCGTTCTATTGCCCTGGCAGGTTCAAAATCTGTGCCTGCAGTTCATATTGCTTCTCCATTGGTTACTCGTTATCAAGGTTTAAATCCTATTGAAGGCATGAGTAAACAGGAAAAAATTGCTTTATTAGAGTCAATTGATAAAGAGGCACGAAAAATTGACCCTCGAGTGATTCAAGTCAATGCCTCATTAAGTGGGTGCTATGAAGTGGTCATGGTAGCTGCAATGAGTGGACAAATGGTCGCAGATGTGAGGCCATTAGTCAGTATCAATGTGAGCGTTATCGTCGAAGATAAAAATGGTAAAAGAGAGTCTGCCCGATCCGGAGGAGGTGGCCGAGTGGCTTATTCCTATTTTACCGAAAAGGAACATGCGCTCGGATATGCACAAGAGGCAGTTAGAGAAGCATTGATAAATCTTGAAGCACGACCTGCTCCCGCCGGTACCATGCCGGTAGTTTTAGGCCCAGGGTGGCCCGGTGTTTTATTACATGAAGCAGTTGGCCATGGTTTAGAGGGCGATTTTAACCGAAAAGGATTATCCGCATTTTCTGGTTGCATGGGGCAGCAAGTGGCTGCGGCCGGGGTCACCGTAGTTGATGATGGAACGTTACTTGATAGACGAGGCTCATTAACTATCGATGATGAAGGAACCCCATCGCAATGCACCACTTTAATTGAAAATGGTGTCTTGGTTAACTACATGCAAGACAAGCTTAATGCCAAGCTAATGGGTATGCAATCTACGGGAAATTGTCGACGTGAATCTTATGCTCATGTTCCTATGCCCAGAATGACTAATACTTACATGTTAGCCGGTCAACATGATCCTGCGGAAATTATCAGTTCCGTTAAAAATGGCCTGTATGCAGTAAATTTTGGCGGTGGCCAAGTAGATATAACTTCTGGTCAATTTGTATTTTCTGCCAGTGAAGCTTATTTGATAGAGAATGGTCGGGTAACTACGCCGGTTAAGGGTGCTACCCTAATAGGTAATGGCCCTGATGTAATGAAAAAAATCAGTATGATTGGTAATGACCTGGCTTTAGATCGTGGAATAGGAGTCTGTGGGAAAGAGGGACAATCTGTTCCGGTAGGAGTCGGGCAGCCTACCTTGAAAATTGATGCGTTGACCGTTGGCGGTACGAGCTAAGAGGGTAATAGCCTGCAATTGCTCCATTGCAGGCTTCGGTTTTAAAGTTCCATTGTGTCTGATGATTCAGACTCTAACTCATTACAATGTGATTCGAATAGTTCGATTAACTTTATATTAATTTTCAATTGAAGGTATAACCATTCTCTTTGGGCATAGAGCTCTTCCGTCATTGTACCCGGTTCAGAATCATCTAATTCACCTGCTATTTCTTCCAACTTTTCTTTAAGTTGACCAATGGTTTTATTAAGTTGGCTAAGTTTGCTATTTATTTCTTTAACATTAAATTCATCCAGGTGCATATGCTGCATAGAAATGATTTGAATAATGATATCGTCAACTATTACATTATTTTCGGTTAGTTTTCTAAAGGATAATAGTAAATCTCGGGGAGGATATTGTAATGGTGAATAGATATTATAATTGATAATTAAATTTTCAATTTCCCAAAAATTTATAGCGTAGTGTGTCTGAAACATGTCAGTAATATTTTCAATATCCAAATCCTTAAATTCAGGATTTTGAATTTTTGTTTTTAGCTTATAAAATTTTTCCTTAAGGAGATTAGGTTCAAAAAAGGTAAATCGAAATGATGGTATTTGATCATGTTTTCCCTTTGCAACATCTTTGGCAATTTCAAGCATTTCTAGAATTAATGATGTATCGTTTATGGTGAGCTTCGGGTTTATATTTGTTTGCGAACATAATGCGTGTCCCAGCAATAATGGATTGGAAGAAGGAATTAACGCACTGATGGCATTTGGATCTAATTTATAATTCAGAAAATTATTTGGCCAGATTTTTTTAAATATGTTTTTTAGAGTGCTAGAGTTTTCGAAGCACAATAAAGCCAGCTTTACAGGATGCATTGTCAGGTTATGTATCGTTAGGGTATTTTTCAATATTTCTTCATGATCATTATAAATTTTTAAAACCTCCAATCTTTGATTTTTACCCAAAGATTTTAATCGATCTGACTTTTTTATATCACTATATTTATAATCAATTAATTCAGGTTCAGGCTGAGCATTACCAAAAATGAACAATAATGTATAAAAGAGAAATTCATTACGCTGGTCGTCATTTAGTTCAGGATAGTCTGCCAAATCTTCATGAAGCAGATGGGCATAATAATTTCGTATTTTTTGCGGGAGATATATTCCCTTAGTTGTGATTATATGTCCAATAGTTGTAGGGATAGTAAATTGTAAATCTAATATATTCGAATGTACCGATCGAAATAATTCATTGTATAACCCATAACGAAGCTCATCAAAAAATCGAATAATTAAAGGGTATGGCTTAAGAAGAGGGTCTGAGATCATTCGATCCAGGTGATTAAATAGCGAATGAGTAGGAGATCGAATTAGAAATTTAACCATGTTGTCAATTTTTGATTTCCAATTATCGGAAGAGAATCCCAAATTTGAATTGAATTGAATCAAGTGCTCATTATCAATCTTTGTACTGGTCATATATTTCGCTAATAATAAAAAATCATTAGACCATAGTTTTATTAACTTATAATAAAGTGGATTTTCTTTAATAAAAATATTGATGTGGTTTTTATTATACCAAAAGTGACCATTTTTTAGCTTCATGTACCGTTGGTTTAATGCTACTCCATTAATCCCTTCTTGAATGGCCAATTTTATATTGCCATAAATATATTTGGCATCATCATAAGAAGTGTTGCCTAATCGTTTTGATGTATCCGTCGAAATATCTAATAAATAAAAAATAGTGGTTAATTCACAATATTCACTCTTGTGAAATAAAGATAATGGGAGATTAAGTAAAGAGTGATTTAATGGAAGATTATGCTCTATGTTTAATTCTTTTAAAAAATCTCCAATGGTACCCGTCATATAAACCCTTAGTGGCTAATTAGTTCGAATATCATACGTTATTTGGTTTTAGAGAACAATTTAACTAAAATTATTTATTAATTATCAGTGTTTTAAGTCATTAAATTTAACGAATTCTAAATTTTTACTGACAGTAAGGACTATTTTTTAAACCATTTTTAAAAAAACTAATATTTTACAATATCTTGGTCTAGACTAAATTCTAGGGATAGTTGATTAATATGAATTTTTTGAGAAAGGAAAATGCCATGACTAGAAAATCTGTGGATAGTTCATTGTATCAATTATTAATGCGCAATGAGAAAGAATCTGCGTCAAGAGTATATTTAAGACAACCCAGAGATGGTGTTTGGCAAGAGTATACTTGGGCAGACGTGATGCTTCAGGCTCGTAAAGTCGCTGCTTTTCTACAGCAATCTGGCCTTGAAAAAGGAAGTCATGTATCTATCATCTCAAAAAATTGTGCCGAGTGGTTTATCACTGATTTTGGTATTCATCTCGCAGGCATGGTTAATGTGCCATTGTTTCCCAACCAACACGAAGAGAGTATTCATTATGTATTGGATCATGCGGGGGTTAAACTTATTTTCGTTGGCAAACTTGATGACCATCTTAAAGTCAGAGCATCTCTTCCTGCAGATTACAAAACTGTGAGCTTTGATTATCACAAAGATTTAAAAACCGACCACACTTGGTCTGACGTTATGGCGACTCAACCATTAATGGATATTCAGGAGCCAGCACCTGAGGATCTTTATACAATTATTTATTCATCAGGTACTACAGGCTCACCAAAAGGGGCCATGTATACTAATAAATCAATAGCTGATTATTTACGCGTATACTTTCCCGATTTGCAACGAATTAAAGTTTTAGATCATTATCGCCTGGTCTCTTATTTACCCTTGGCGCATGTTTATGAACGATCTGCCATTCAATTAGGGAGTGTAACGCTTAACTGCAGTGTTTCGTTTATAGAAAGCCTGGATAAATTTGCTCATAATTTACAAGAAATTAAACCTACATTTTTCACCGCAGTTCCAAGAATATGGGGCGTTTTTCAACAAAAAATTGAACAAAAATTATCACCAAAAATTCTTAATGTGTTACTAAAAATTCCCGGAGTATCTTCACTTATCACCAAGAAAATAGTGCATGGGCTGGGACTTGATGAATGCACCAATAGTTTTTCCGGGGCATCGCATTTACCAATACCTATCATTCGATTCTTTGAAAAAATTGGTATTTACATTCAGGAAGGTTATGGCCAAACGGAAAATATGGCCTATGCGACATTTACAATGCTTAACGATCGTCGGGAAGGGTATGTTGGAACTCCAAGACTCGAGGTGGAAATAAAGCTAAGTGAAGAGGGGGAGCTATTGATCAAATCCCCTTGTATGATGTCAGGCTATTATAAAAATGAAGAGGCCAGCGCGGATTCATTTACCAAAGATGGGTGGTTAAGAACAGGGGACGTAGCTGAAATTGATTCCCATAATCGGGTTAAAATACTAGGCAGGGTTTCTGAAAATTTCAAAAATCAAAGTGGCGAGTTTATCGCTCCCTCTCCAATTGAAAAACTGTTCGGTTCGCAAAGTTTAATTGAACAAATGTGTCTGGTCGGACGGGGTTTGCCGCATAATGTTCTTATAATTACCTTAAGCGAAAGTAAAGGTGGAAAAAGCAAAGAAGAGATTAACCAATCGTTGCAAAATACGTTGCACGAAGTGAATGGCCGTTTGGTTAAATATGAAAAAATAAGTAATATTATTATTGTTAAGGACCCCTGGACTACCAATAACAATATGGTAACTCCTACCTTAAAGGTTAAACGTAAAATTGTAGAGCAGCAGTATTCTGGTTTAATAGAACAAACAATGACTAATAAAAATAAGGTAATTTGGGAGTAGGTTTCAACTGAGTTTGATTCTGCTAAGCAGGATCAAACTCAGCAGAACATGTAGCTCAACTCGATAAGAGAAGATTATCTTGCGTGCTCTCAAGGTGCTTAATTTGAGTTTGTGCGTAAGCTTTAATAGCATGTGATGTGGTTTGCTTTGTAACTTGCTGAACCGGTGTTCTTTTAAATAACCCAAAACCAGCTAACCCTCCGGCCGCAGAACCAAGTAATCCTGCAGTTCCTGTAACCGCAATCGCCGCTGTTCCAGCACCTAAAAGTGCAGTCACAAAAGCCCCTGGTCCGGTCCATGCACCGCATGCAAATCCTAAAATAAACCCGCAGCTAATGGTTATTATTGCTGTAATGGCTGCAGTGGTGAAAGCAAGAACTGCTTTTAATGCTTGGACATGCTTTGGATCAATAATATTTTTACATTGATTTTCAAAATGTTTAATAGAGGCAATTTTTTGTGAGGGATTCAGTGACTCTGATTTAATCTTCGCTTCTAATGATCGGAGGCATTTATTGAGTGCTTGCTGATCATTATGTTGTAATATTATTTCTTCTAAGTTTGCTTTTGCTTTTTCAGCTTGTGCTAAAGTAATATTGTTTTTGATACTATCTAAGCCAAAATTAGATTTTGCAGAACAGATTAAATAATCTCCATCCGTTAAATTTTTTAACTGATCGAATTTAATTGGGTTGAGGGCATTAACCCTATCGAATTTAGTCCCAATAATTATTATTTTGGTAGCGGGTGAAACGTGTTTTAAAGACTCTGTTATTTCTCTGGCATAGTCTAATTGAGTTTCTTGTTGGGTTAGGTCGATGCAAATTAGTGCGATATCAATTGGGGGATCAAAAACCTTATCTGAATCGTGGGTCAAGTTTTTTTTACCATAATCAGTTATAGTAAAATTGTCTTTATAGTAGGTATTAGAATCTGGTGTAGGTTTATATTTTTCTTCAAATTTTTTGCCTAAAAGTTTATTTACAATCTGAGTTTTACCACTCATTTTCTGGCCTAAAACTACAATGTTCAACGGCTTAAATGTCATAGCATGTCCCCTTTAGTATGGGTGCAGAATAGCATTTTGATTTTATTTAGTACAGTATTGACTTCGAATTTAGGAACAATTAAATATTCTGTATAATTTATGGGGTGATGGATATGTTTGCAATAAAAAAAGTATGAATCATAGAATTACTCTGGCAGGTTTTATTTGATCCTCTCTTAACTATTTATTTGTACACTTCAGAACATAATTTGCCCTCAACGCGAAGGTTTTTAAACTGGATATGATTTCCTGGATCCCTCGAACAAGTCGAGGGACGTAGGGGTTGGGGTTATAGTTAATCGAGGGACGTAGGAGTAGGGGAGTTTTGGTTAATCGAGAGTTTTGGGTTGAGGTGGGTGGAAATCGGGAATGTAGGAATTGAAGATTTTTTATTCATATCTTATCTTGATATCTTGCCCTCAAATATTGTTATTTCTAAGAGTAACCTTAATTTCTGGATCCCTCGGTCAAGCCGAGGGACGTAGGGGTTCAGGAGTTTTGGAAGTAAAGGGACGTATGATTTGGGGGTTATAGTTAATTCAGGGAAGTAGGGTTTGAGCGTTATGGTTAGTTGAGGGAAATAGGGTTTGAGCGTTATGGTTAGTTGAGGGGAGTATGGTTTGAAAGTTATGGTTAGTTGAGGGGAAGTAAGTTTGAGAGTTATGGTTAGTTGAAGGACTTAGGAGTTGGGGAGTATTCGAAGTTGAGTGGGAGTTCAGGGATGATATATTAGTCTTTTTCTCTAAACCCTACGTCCCTCGGCTTGTCCGAGGGATCCAGTTGCTTTAAATCAAGACTCGATTTATAGAACTCAGACCTATGATGCCAATTGATTTAGCAAGGAGCTTATTTCAAAAATCCTATCCTCGGCTTTTGTGCTATCAAGGGTAAATTTTAGACGCTGAGGGCCTTCCATTTGATAACGTTTCGCGTGAACCTGAATTAATGAGATTAATACCCCGGGATTGATCGACGGTTTTTCATTAAAATCCAATTTTCCTTGCTGTGCTGAGGCACTTATTTTTTGAATACCAAGCTCACCCGCTTTTAATTTAAGCTCTGTAATTAACAGCAAATTTTTTACTGGTTGAGGTAACAGTCCAAATCGATCGATTAACTCAATTTGCAAATCATGTATTTGTTGTCTGGTTTTTGCATTTGATATCCGCTTATACATGATTAGCCGATTATGAATATCCCCAATGTAGTCTTCTGGAATAATAGCGCTTATTCTTAAATCAATCTCAGGACCCTGGTGCATTGGTGCAGAAAGCTCTGGGGTTTTCCCTGCTTTTAAATCCTCAACAGCCCGATCAAGCATTTCCATAAATAAGTTAAAACCTATTGCATGCATATTGCCACTTTGATCTTCACCTAAAAGCTCGCCCGCGCCGCGAATTTCCAGGTCATGAGTAGCCAAAGTAAAACCTGCACCGAGATCTTCCAGAGATACGATAGCCTCCAATCGTTTCACCGCATCCGTCGTGAGCAATTTTTCATCAGGGGTTAACAAATAAGCATAAGCCTGGTGATGCGATCTTCCCACTCTACCTCTTAATTGATGAAGCTGAGCCAGGCCAAATTTATCAGCTCTGTCGATAATTATGGTGTTTGCGGTAGGAATATCAATACCCGTCTCAATTATGGTAGTGCACACTAATACATTGAATTTATGGTGGTAGAAATCAGACATAATACGTTCCAATTCCCGTTCACGCATTTGTCCATGAGCACTACGTACTTTGGCTTCTGGTACCAGGGTTTGCAATTCCTGACATATTCTATCAATCGTCTGAACATTGTTATGCAAGAAAAAGACTTGACCTCCTCTTAATATTTCACGCAACAACGCTTCTCTTAATACCATATCATTTCGGGATTGCCAGAACGTTTTAATGGCCAGGCGTTTGGCCGGGGGGGTGGCAATTAAAGAAATATCTCTGATGCCAGCCATAGCCATATTTAATGTTCTGGGAATAGGCGTGGCGGTCATTGATAAGATATCGACATGAGTACGCAGTGATTTCATGTGTTCTTTTTGTTTGACTCCAAATCGATGTTCCTCGTCAATAATCAAAAGACCAAGGTTTTTAAATGCCGTTTTACTTTGAAATAATTTATGAGTGCCAATGACTATATCAATGTGACCGGAAGCAAGGCCTGCCAACACTTTTTCCGATTCCTTACCACTACGAAAACGGGACAGTAATTCGATATTAACAGGAAAATCCGCAAAACGATCGCGAAATGATTCAAAATGCTGTCCTGCTAATAACGTTGTGGGAACTAAAACACAAACCTGTTTTCCATCTTGTACTGCAACAAAAGCCGCGCGCATCGCTACTTCTGTTTTGCCAAAACCAACATCCCCACAAATTAAGCGGTCCATAGGGCGAGTGGATTGCATGTCATTAATAATTTGATCAATGGCATTTAATTGATCGATTGTTTCAGTAAACGGAAAGGCACTTGCGAATTTAATATACTCTGCCTGATTAAAATCATATTGATAGCCTGGTTGAGCCTCTCTTTTGGCATAGAGATCCAAAAGCTCAATCGCAACATCGTGAATTTTTTCTGCCGCTTTTTTCTTCTCTTTTTGCCATTGATCAGAGCCTAGCCTATGCAAGGGCGCATGTTCACTATCGACGCCCGTGTAGCGACTTATCAGATGCAACGAAGTCACTGGGACATATATTTTATCATCGCCAGCATAGGCTAAAACTAAAAACTCACTGGAGTTATCATTGGTAGTAATGTATTGCAATCCTTGATAGCGACCTACCCCAAATTGCAAATGAACGACAGGAGCTCCTAAGCGCAATTCGGCCATATCCCGAATAATAAGATCGGGATCAACGGCTTTTTGATTGCTGCGTCTTTGTGGAACACTTTGTTCGCCAAATAATTGAGACTCAACAATTATTACAATATTCTGTCCGGTCAACTCACACCCATAGATTAATGGGCCGGTAGTAATTCCAACAGGGCAGTTGTCATTTAAGAACTCATCCCATGAGAATAAAACTTTTGGAAAAAGACTGCTTGCCTTTAATAAATCGAGTAATACTTCCCGGCGACCTGCGCTTTCTACAACGATTAAATAGCGACGCGCCAAATCAGAAGAATATACTTTAACCTGACTTAAAGGCTCAGGACTTTTTCGATCAATGGGTAACTGGGGTGCTTTGGAAATATCAAAATTATGAGTCCCTTTTTTTTCAACAGGTTTGTGAAATAACCGCAATTGTTCGTAGGTATTTGCTTTAGTAAGTAATTCTATGGGATTAATAAAACAGGTAAGGGGCGACAGGATGGGTCGACTTATATCATATCGTCTTTGCTCATAACGTTCATTTAACTCCATCCAAAATTGTTCTGCATTATCCTGGATGTTTTCTACTAGACAAACTTTCGCATTGTGCGGTAAATAATCAAAAAAAGTAACCGTTCTCTCGAAAAATAAAGGAAGATAATATTCAATTCCAGAAGGAAACTGGCCTTCAGATATGGCTTCATAAATTGGACACTGGCTTGGATTTCCAGGGAATAGCTCACGAAATGAGCGTCTAAACAAAATCTGGCTTTGTTCATTAAGTGGAAATTCTCGTGCGGGTAATATATTGATTTCCCGTATTTTT
>JAUXYG010000171.1 GCA_030694525.1 Legionella sp.
CCCCCATTTAGACCAGGGTAAAAGAAAAGATATTGTAAAAAAATTATTAGCCGAGTTATCTTCCATACATCAGTATGGAATCACTCACAATGATATAAAACCTAAAAATTTGTTATATGATCCTGTTTCCCATTCCATTCACATTATCGATTTTGGTTGCGCGGAGGATGTAGGAAATCAAATTAAATACCAATACCTTGAAACAGCAAAATATGCCATTGAATACATGCCCCCAGAATACCTGGAGGGTGTTGTATCATCACCAGCTAATGATATGTATTCTTTAAGTTTATGTATTGCCGAGATTTTGGGTATAGATAAATTTTTACTGGTTCAAAATCGTTTGGAAAGAACATTAAAAGATATTCATAACGAGGATTTTAAAACATCGATTCTTAGCGCATTTAACGCCGCTCAAAGCTTAGACCATGCATTATTCGCTCCCCTTATGGATAAATTTAGAAATAGCGATATTTTTCAACAATTTATTAATTTATATGTGAATACTGCTTATGATTTTCTTCCATTTAAAGATCATTTGGGTGATCACATGATCACTTTATTAGACCAATTGCAAAACAAAGACCACGTAAATAGACCTGATATTGCACAATGCCTCGAATACATGGATAATTCCTCCTTAATCGATGTAAACAATATGACTGATAAATTTGAAAAAAAATAGCTGAACCTGAGGCTAAAAACACCTCAACTCAACTCCTGATTCAAATTCAAATAATCCAAATTAATGTACGGAGAAGTAATATGTCCCTGAAGGAACAAATCATTCATGCAATCAAAAATACATTTGAAATCAATGACCTTACTAAATTACCGGCTATAAATATCAATGGACTTCCTGAGTTAATTAAACTACTTGATGACCAAACGGTTCCTAAGATTATTCAACACAGTCTTGAAAGTATTATTCTTGATATCCGCTTAAAACAAAATCCAACTCCTATCGAGAAAAAATTTCTGAAACAAGTTCAGGAGCTTGTGTACAAACCTCTTGATGAAGGAGAACCAGACCATTCAAGCTTGAAACTATTTTAGGAATGGTCTATTAATTTATTAATTTTTTGGAGGAAAGTCGGTCCTGGATCTGTTTTATCGGTTTGATAATTAGGGTCTTTTTCCTGCCAAAGCGATGTTGTTTTAAATCCAAGATATTCATTATGACCGATAACATGACTTATAGCCGGATATTTTTTCTTTAAATAACACACGAGGAATGCATTTGCTTTAGCTTGCTGACTGGTTAGATCATCCTTACCATCGACTCCGCCAAGATTTTCAATACCGATTGCATAATGGTTTAATCCAATTACATGCCGCGCCATCCAGGTTTCCGGCATCAATTGGTAAATGCTACCATCTCTATCGACAACAAAATGGCTTGATACATTTAATTCTCCGGGTAAATCATTTCGCCTGGGAGAGCTTTTTGGAAAAGTCGGTGGGTTAAAAATCCGATAAGTAGTTTCCAATGATTTAATACAAGTCCAATGCACTACTATCATCTTGGGTTCAATCTCAATAGAGTTGGAATTTATTCCGTAATGTGATAACTGATATTCTCGAGTTAATTTAATCCGCTCTTTATCGAAAAGAATAGGTTTTTGAATAATTGCCTGGGGATTATGACACGAAAATGCATAAACCCACGTTGGGATAAAAGTTATTAGTAAAATAATTATTTTCATGAAGTGAGTATATCATGGTAGGAATAATTGAGTATTGCTCATATTGCAATTGGTAGTGTAATTGCTTTATCCCTGGCTATTTCCATAATGTTTTATAGTGCTCTTCATCAAAGCCGATTGCAATTACGTTCCCGTTGTCAGTCAAAATGGGTCTTTTAATCAGAGAGGGATTGGCACTAATAAAAGCTATTTTTTCGGACCACTCCAGGGTTTCAAAATGGTCGCGATTCTTCCGATAAGTTAAACCTTTTTTATTTATTGGCAGTTCCCCTAAATAATCACTCCAGGTATTTATTTGTGTTTTCGTCGGAGGTATTTTTTTAAAATCTATAAATTCATAATTGATATTGTTTTTATCTAGAAAATTTCGCGCTTTTTTAACCGTATCGCAGTTAGGTATGGCATACATTGTAATCATTTACACCTCAAAAAATTGAATGGATTTATCATAGTAAACTCCACCTCAATAGCTGTTCACTTCATTATTATAATTCACTGCTAATAACTCAGAAATTAATAAACCAGGACAGGCATTTATTTTAGGTATGCTGTTTTGGGCTCTGGATATAAAACCCTCATGCTCAACATGTGACAAGAATGAAAATAAACCATCATAAAACCCGTCCGTACTTAAAAAACCGATAGGCTTATTTAAAATACCCAGTTTAATAGCATTCCAGGTATCAAAAGCCTCCTCCAAAGTTCCCAGCCCACCAGGCATAATAATAAAAGCATCTGCTTGTTGCTGCATCAGGAGTTTTCTTTCTTGCATGGTTTTGGTGATTATTAATTTATCTAATGAATGTAATGGCTGCTCCTGTTCTATTAATCGTTCAGAAATAATTCCAGTCACTTTACCCCCAAAATTGATCACTGTTGTTGCCAATAAACCCATGAGCCCTAAACTTGAACCACCATATATTAGTCGCAAGTCAGAAAGGCCAATATGTTGCCCCAGTTGGATTACTGCGTCCTGAAAGAGTGTAGAATTACCAAATTTTGCGCCAAGATAAACACATATAGACTTCATGATTAGACCAATAAAGATTTAAAATACTTCAGAGAAACTCTACCATACTTAAAACATATCATAAATACACTCTTTTAATCGCAGCAACTGTTCCACTTGAGATAACTCTAAACAATAGTCACATGTTAAGTTACGAAAATTAATTGATGCTCTTAGAAGTTTCAACACGAAACCAGACCGCTGCGCGGCCTGGAGTAATTAAAAACTAATTAGTAAACGCGTGTACACAACGAACTAAACCATTGGCACCCTTATTATAAAAATTCTGGTGTCCAATACTAAAATAGTAAACCCATGCCTCAGTAACGTTGGCCTCGGTTGAGCACCAGTAACCAAAAGGTGTATTGATGTTACCAAGACCTTGCAAATACAATGAATTGTATAAATTAGGATTGGTGGTGCCACAACCAGCGTCAACCCCAGAACCGGTATAACGTCCCAACTCACAAATTGCCGGCAGGTACCAATTACCCCTACTCAAACACGATTGCGCTGCAGGGTATTGACCCACTGGGGTGGAAAGAGCGTTGGTATTAGCGAATCCATCATTTATACTAGTCGCTCCTGAGGGAACACCTGCCCCCCCATAGGGGAATAAAAAGTCGCCTGGACTTTGCTCTTGATTTGTTAAAGCGGCAACTTTTCCTGAAACACTCAAAGTATCAACCGTGCTGTCATCAACAGAAAACACATACCCATCCTGATACACGCACCCATATCCGAGCACAAGAACATTAATGCTGGTAGATGACGCATTTTCAGCACTAACTGTGACCGTTGTTGGAATAGGCGAGGTACTGGCAACTGCAGTGCAGGGATTGTTTCCTGCATCCAAACTCGCATTACCGCCTGGTGTAATAGTTATATCACACGTCGCTCCTGCATTGAGTGTAGCTCCACTACACGTGTCTGAAGTAATTGAAGTTCCTGACGGGAAGGTACCATTACTTACGCTAAGATTATTTGCCGGTAAAGCGCCTGTATTCTGAATACGAATGATGCGTGGATTACCCACTAAAGCAGGGTCAGATGGAGGGGCGCCTGGAGCGGAACTATTAAGCGAAAGGATCAAATTTTGCGTGATGGGCGTCAAAGTAGGCTGACCTTGCAGAAGGCGGATACGCAATGAATCACTGGCGCTCGGCTGGTAACATTGCAAGCTATTACCCTGCTGACATAAAATGGGACCACCGGATATATTATCCTGCAAAGCAGAACCATTAACAGTGAGGGTCAGAATGCAGCTCCCATGAGCTGGTAGATCACAAGAGGTACTTTGGCTTACACCTGCTATGGGTTTCATGAATAGAAATTTAGCAACCGAAGACTGATTCTGTACATTATAACTAACCTGGGCCGTGGCACCTCGAGGTAATGAGATATCAGTAGAAGTGAGTGGGGCAAATGTCCATAAAGGTTTCGCAGCTTGTGCACCTGAAAGCATCACCCAAGTAAGTAAAGCGGTTAAAATTCCAGTGAGTAGTAAATTATTTTTTTTTCTTATCATGGTTAGTCCTTATGCCTATGAGTGAAGTCTACGTCTCCATTAGTGAACGGTATTTTTGCTTGAATTTAAGTTTAATTATCAAACGCCACAGTTCATTTTGCCTCAATTGACATTCTTTTACCAACCCTGCTCTCGCGCATTAGAATAAATCACCTGTTACAGTTCTGCTATTAAACTGGCCATATTCCAGTATTCATTGGTTTACTAATAAGGGATTTCTGCCAGAGAATTGGATTGTGATTGGTAATAGTGTTGCTGGAGTAAGGGCATTGAGTGTTGGGTCAAAAATGACCCAACCTACCTCTTTTTATTATATAATTTATGTATATAGACAAGTAATTCAAATACGGTCTTTTATATTTGAGGAAGATAAGACATCTGGAAAATCATACTAATGTAAGTTAATCATCTGCCTTTCAAAGGTTGGGTCATTTTGACCTAATGGCGCTGCCTTAAGCAGCGTCCTTATAATTTTCCATTTTTTTATTTCTTTCCTGTAAAATTTTTTGCCGCTAGCTCTGTCTATGACATTTTTGGACAAAAGAGCTTATAAAAGATAACTTTTTGAAAAATGATGAAATCAGTTTCCATTTTAAATAAGATAGCGTTGTCTAAGACGAATCTATAAAAAGGAAACTGATAAGTGAATAGTACCCAACGAATAAAGATAGCGCAAATACATAGTACAAAAAACTGGTTACTAGAAGAGAAACTAGAGACTTTAAATAACGTTCTAAATACAATCGATGACAAAACATTATCACAAGCGAGCAATACGAGAAACCGCATATTTAACCCTCTAACCACAATATGTACGTTTATCAAACAAGTATTATCATCAGACAAGTCCTGTAAAAATGCGGTATCAGGAGTAATAGCAGAGCGTCTTGTCGAAGGAAAATCCAGTATTTGTACTAACACAGGTTCCTATGTAAAAGCTCGGCATCGTTTATCAGAACGCTCTATTTATGAGCTGGTAAAA
>JAUXYG010000184.1 GCA_030694525.1 Legionella sp.
TTTTAACTAATCTGTGATAAACCAATATTGTTCAACGATTAATAATATTGGTTATCAAATAGGACTGTAATAAGTAGAGAGCTTATGAACACAATGAATGATTCTAAAGTAGGAAGTCACTATCACCAAAAAAGCTATTTAGGTTTTGCCTGGTTAGTCTGGGGCTTGGCAGCCGCATTTTATTTTTCTGATTATCTCGCACGGGTAGCTCCAGGAGTTATGCATCGATACCTGCAAATTGATTTTGGAATTAATGAAGCAGGATTTGGTATCTTAACTGCTTCATTTTATATTCCTTATATCCTCATGCAGATTCCTGTCGGTCTTACGGTTGATCGAATCAGTATTCGTTGGCTATTAACTATTATGTCTCTGATAACTGCTTTTGGATGCTGTGTATTTGGTCTTGCGGATGGGTTGATGATGGCATCAATTGGCAGAATGCTCATTGGGTTTAGTGCTGCATTTGCATTTGTCTGCTCTTTGCGATTGGCTACATCCTGGTTTCCACCCACAATGCTAGGTCTGCTCGCGGGTTTGACTCAATCTTTAGGGATGCTGGGTGCTGCAGCAGGCGAGGCTCCGGTTTCATTTTTAGTTAGCAATGTGGGTTGGCGTCATAGTATGCTTATTATTGCTTTTCTATTTATCGCCCTAGCTGGCCTATTGTATCAATTCGTACAGGATAGGCCTGGTGAACATCGTAATGAAGTTCGTTCTGTACCACAAATAACAATATTACAAAGTCTAAAAATCATTTTATCCAGCCGTCAAACCTGGCTAAACGCCCTATATGCAGGATTTCTTTTTGGTCCCACTGCAGTTATAGGAGAATCAATAGGTCCTGCATATCTGCAGTTTGGTCGAGGGCTTGGAGCACATGCTGCTGCCTTTGCCACCGGATTAATTTTTATCGGCTGGGGAATAAGCGGTCCTTTATCGGGATGGTTGTCCGATAGAATGGGACGTCGAAAACCCATTATGATTTTATCCGCTTTGTTTGGAATTTTATTAAGCTCCTTGTTAGTTTTTTACCCTAATCTTGATGTGACGTCTGCCTATCTGTTATTGTTTGCATTTGGCTTTACAAATACTGGTGTGGCTATAGCCTATGCTGTTTCTACAGAGCTACATGATAAGAATGTTGTAGGAACCTCAATAGCCTTTACTAACATGACATCAATTTTTGTTGGCGCATTATTGCAACCTTTAGTGGGACGTTTAGTGGACATGGTCTCAGGACCACGCGCTTATAATGTAGAGACCTTACTTCTTTCTGATTTTCAGGCAGGCTTAAAATTATTACCCCTGTGTTCTTTAGTGGCGTTGATACTGGCATTTACGATTAAAGAAACATACTGTAAGCCAGTGCTTCGTAAGAATCAGGAATAGTGCTGAAGCACTGGAGATCTGTTGCTTATAATCGGTAATTTGGATTGTAATCGACAGATCTTATCGTTTACGATAAGCACCATTTGCTCCAAGCACCTGGCGTGACAGAGATGTCCAAACCAACTCGAGAGTATGTGTTACTAATTCTCAGGGTATCAATCATATATTTTTCAATGGTTTATTATTGTGAATTATTTATTCGCCAAATAAATTTCGTTATCTTTGAGTGTCGCAACAGACAGTTTTGCCATACCAGAGTGGAACAGTAACATTTGCTTTTAAAATTTGACCGTTATGCTAAAGTTAGATTAAGTATTTATCAGCGGAGTAATTTAATGAATAATGAGGTTAAACCTTATAAAAGATTATGGCGTTCGCGAAAAGAACGTAAAATAGCCGGGGTTTGTGGTGGTCTGGCAGAGTATTTTGGTGTGGATCCTATTTGGATGCGTTTAATTTTTGTGATTTTCTTCCTTGCCGGTGGTGCTGCATTATTTGTCTATTTGGTCATGTGGCTGATAGTACCTTTAGAACCTCTAGATCTACCAGGTCAAGAAATTCAAAAATAATACTTATTTTATTTGAGGATGTTTTAAGACGTTCTCAAATAACTTTTATAGCTTAATTGAGTATTAAATTAATTCTTTCGAAGTTTATTCACCTATATCGCACTCTCATAACATTTACTGTTATACTTTGCTCAGCACTTTGCTACACTCGAGTAATGCTGCTCGCAAAAAAATAATAATATGGAGAACATAATGAAAAAACTTGCAGGATTGGTGATTATCCTGGCTGTTTTAATCCTTGGTGCATACTATGGCATGGGGATTATGACTGAAAGAACAATCAAAAAGAATGTAGAAGTAATTAATCAATCTAATGGCCTATACGCAGAGATTGAAGAATATGATCGCGGATGGTTTAATTCCGATGCTCAAATTAAATGGCGATTGCATGTTCCCGAGCGTGTAGTAAAAGATGCTAATGGTACTGCCCAGACAGTCCCTGCTCAAGATTATAATATAAATATGCCTATTAAAATCCATCATGGCCCTATTATTTTTGCTAACAAAAGTGTACGTTTCGGAATGGGCTACGCACAAACTGTCATTCCAATGCCATCAGAATACAATCAGAAATTTGATTCCATGTTTTCTAATCAATCAACCAAACCCCAATTGGATTTGAGCATATTTGTTAATTATCTTAATAAAAGTACCATAGAAACGTCTCTTCCACGTTTTAACTTATTCTCTAAAGAGGGAACTGGTAAACTCGAATGGTTAGGGATGGAAAGCACCACTACTTTGTCATCCGATATGGATAAAGTGAGCGGTGATGTTACTGTTGATGGGGTAACTGTTCTTAAAGACGATAATAAAATTACCTTGGGTAAAGTAACCAGCGAATATGATTTACACCAAACTCCAGCTGGACTATATCTTGGTGATGCGAGCTTTTTCGTTCCAACTTTTGATGTAATGGCTAAAGATCAGAAGATATTTTCAGTGACTGATTTGTCCATGGGCACAAACAGTGATATCGAAAATAATTTATTTAATACTCATTTCAATCTTAATCTCAAGTCTGTCCTGGCTAATGGGAAAACGTATGGTCCTGGCGAGTTTGAGCTTAATATTAGAAATTTGGATGCTGAGATTTTAGCCAAAATCAACCAGCAGGCCAATGCCTTACAGAATGGTACCGATGCTGAGCGTCAACAGGCAATGATGGCGATGTTGCCCGAATTGCCCAAGTTATTCAGTAAAGGCGCTGAAATTGAAATATCCACATTCAATTTCAAACTTCCAGAAGGAGAAGTTCAAGGTAATTTATTTGTATCATTACCAAAAGGTGATAGTTCAAATCCTTTTGAGCTGATTCAAAAAATTCAGGGTAAAGCACAATTAAAAATGCCAGCTACTTTAGTGAAGCAAATTATGCAGCATTCTGTAATGCAACAAATGTCCAAACAGCCTGAAATGCAACAAGCATTAATTCAGCAATTACAAACGACTGCTACACCGGCCAATCAACCTCCCCCGAGCACTGAGCAAATTGCTGCCATGCAGGCGGATAAACAGATTGCCACGTTACAACAAAATGGGGTAATTACCGTAATTGGTTCTGATTACGCGATTGAATTGAGTCTGGATCAAGGAAAATTTACCATTAATAATAAACCTTTCGATCCTGCAATGATGAAATTTTAATTTAAGCTCAATAGGATAAGCTGTTTAATCAGCTTATCCTAATTTACATCATAAAGGACTTTTGATTGTGCATTTGATAAAAGATTAGGCTTATTATATTGAATTTAAATGTAGTTTTTTAGATTCTACCCTTGTCTAGAATTGCTCAATTCGGTAATATACTGCTTTTAAAAGGAGGAGCAAATAATAATGACAACAATCAGTAATGAAGCAGGTGACACAACTGCCTCACTAGCCGAAAGCGTAACTCATTCAGTGCAAAAATATTTTTCAGAGCTTAAGGGAACTGATCCTGTTGACTTATACCAGTTTGTACTCGAAGAAATTGAGACACCTCTATTTCGTGCGGTAATGGAGCATTGTAAGTACAATCAATCCCGCGCTGCAATTATGCTGGGAATTAGTCGCGGAACATTAAGAACTAAATTGCGTCGCTATTTTGATGATAAATACGTCGGCACACGTGATTAAAAGGTTTTTTAAAATAAGAAAGGAGCTTTAGGCTCCTTTTTTATTAATAAAGAATACATATTATTTTATAAATCTTATTAGAATAAAAATCATTCTATATATGAATAAATAATGATTTCCAGAAAATCTTGTTCAAACAGAGTTATTAGTAGGACCTGTCCAGAGCAAAATTCGCTAAATCCGTTAATGCTGCCTTATATTCTGACTCAGGCAAAACACTTAAGGCGGATAAGGCAGAGTCTACCTCTTCAGCTGCAATTCTTTTGGTAAAAGCTATCGCCTTGGTTTGTTCTATAGCAATAAGAATATCAGGTAAATAACTTAAACTGCCTAATTTCAAGCTTTCCTTTATTTGCTCTTGTTGTGTTGGTGTGCCATTTTGTAACGCATGAATTAACGGGAGTGTTGCTTTTCCATCGGCTAAATCATCACCAATATTTTTACCCAAAGTTTCAGCGTCTGAACAATAATCAAGGGCATCATCAACCAGTTGGAATGCATTACCCAAATGCAGGCCATATTGATACATTGCTTGCTTGACTTCAGCTGATGCATTGCTCAAGATGGGGCCTATACAGGCAGCTGCTGCAAATAGTAATGCTGTCTTTGCTCTTATAACATCAAAATAATCATCAAAATTTAAAGCGGGATTGTGTCGATTAGCTAATTGTTTCACCTCACCACAACTTATTTCGTGTGATGTTGTTGCAAGTAGATTAAGAATTTCTGTAATTCCTACTTCTACCATCAGTTGTACTGATTGAGTAAACAAGTAATCACCAACTAGTACGCTCGCTTTACTCCCCCAGATACTGTTAGCTGTTTGACGTCCTCTTCTAAGAGTGGACTCATCAACAACGTCATCATGTAATAAGGTTGCCGTATGAAAAAATTCAACCATGGCTGCAAGGGAAATATGATCCTTACCTTGATACCCGCATGCATTACTGGATAAAAGCACGAGCAGGGGCCGTAAGCGTTTTCCGCCGCTTTCGACTATATGGTGCGATAAATCATGGATTAAACCAACTTGAGATTGGATTTTATCGATAATCAAATGATTAACCGCGTCAAAGTCATTACTTACCAGAGCGCGCAAACGGTCAATAGTCATTGTATTTCCTCTCTCATTTAATCAATGCATGCTAAGGTGGGTATCGTTAATTGTCAAGGAAAAGTAGGGAATTGAGTAGTCATTAGTGCTGAATCATTGATGCTAAATACTGATTACTATTATTCTGGATTTGATTATATATCGAACAAAACATCAATGCTTTTGCTTATTATTTATTTTTTTATTTCTTTTGATTTGGTACATGGCTTCATCAGCAATTTTCATTAAATTATCCGCATCTTGAGCATCAGTAGGGTAATCTGCTGTTCCAATACTTATGGTACATATAATTTCAACATTTTTAATATAAAATGGTTTTTTAAATTCATCGTTTATTCGTGTTACCAAATTCTCAGCTACTTTATCGTTTTTTTGATGGGTTATTGCCGCAGTAAACTCATCTCCTCCCAAACGCGCAATGAAATCATTTTCTCTAAAGCAGGATTGCAATCGTTTGCTGGCGTGTAGCAGTATCAGATCGCCCACCTCATGGCCAAATTTGTCATTAATTTTTTTAAAACCGTCCAAATCCATAAAATATAAAGTTAAAGTACTATGCGGCTTTATCAATTCAATTAGGGTTTGTAAATGATTATTAAAATAAGATCGATTAGGCAGATTAGTTAGTGAATCATGGTGGGACAGGTAATGAAATTTTTGTTTGTCAGCGTGTAAGAGGAAGTTTTGCTCTTTTAATAAAGACTCATACTGACTGTTTTCACTTAGTAAAATATAGAGAGTAGTGAAGATGATTAAAAAAACAAAAATATAATTGACGTTATTTAAGATGGTTTTATAAGCGACAGGAATCATATGTAAGGGGGGTATATAGCCACTTATGAAGATCCCGAGCATGATTAG
>JAUXYG010000191.1 GCA_030694525.1 Legionella sp.
GGAAAATGATTCAATTCTGAACTACAACACATAAATCTCACCATGAATCATTAAGAAGAATGGATTAAGGAGTAACAGATGTTTGATCATAAAACTTGGGATAAGTCAGTCAATCAAAATTCACCATTAAAACAGGAAATACTCATAAAAGCGCGAAAACATATTACTGCTCATCGATTTACTATCGCGATTAAATTAGTAAAAACATGTCCCGATTGGGAAAAAAACGGCGCCTGTTTATTGCTCATTAGCGAATGTTATGAAAAACAACACTATTACCATAGTGCCATTCAAATGTGTTTAAAACATCATGATGTGGAATTTAACGTATCGAATTTAATCAGACTGGCTCAATGTTATGAACAAACGGCACAATTCAATCTGGCTGAACGGATTTATTTAAAAATACTGCGTTATAAATATGATTGCTATGCAAATCTATGCCTCGCGACTTTATACAAAAATACAGGAGAATTTGCCAAAGCAATTGCTTGTTATAAGAAAGATCTTCACTGGGTAAAGAACAATGAATTAATTAAAAGTATCGCCTTTTGTTATTGGAATCTTCGTGAATATGAACTTTCCATAAATACGCTGTTGCTAATCTCTAAATGGTCATTAGATAGGGAAGTGGTTATTCTTATGGCTGAATGCTATTTAAAAAACGGACAGTTTTTAAACGCATTAAATACTCTGGAATTGTATGAGAAAGAGGATTTTAATATCTCTTTGGCAATTGCCCATTGCTATCAAATCATGGGTATTTTCCCTCAGGCCATTCAAAAATATAACGAAGTCTATTTAAAATACTCAGGGTTTGCAGAAAAAAATACCATACTTTATTATCTTGGAGGGTGTTTTAGTCAGTTTCAATATTATGAACAAGCCATCGCCTGCTATCTGTTTTTAAAAAATAGTGTGCCCACGGAACCGGTACATGATTGCCTCGGATATTGTTATGACCAGCTGGGTGATTATGATCAGGCCATTTACCATTATGAATTGGCTATGGAACTAAATAACACACTCGAAACTCACCATAACCTTGCAGCGTGTTATTTTAAAAATGGACAATATCCTATTGCTGAACAATGTTACCAAAAGTTAATCAAAGAGGACAAACAGGATAAATTAGCACAGGTTGGGTTGGCCTATTGTCTGGTATATTCTGAACAATTTAAGAAAGCGCGATCCTATATTGAGCATATAGATGCTTGGAAAAAAGAACCTGCATTGATTTATTTATATGCAAGGCTGTTAAATCATCAAGGTCAATCCATGGATGCAGCTCGCTTTTTATTGCTTGATGGATTTGAGTTGAGAGACAACGTTACGTATTTCATTGAGTTATTGAACAGCTACGTCTTCATTCAGGATGTAGAAAAAATACAGGCTTTACAAAAAGCCGCATCAAAAAAATTCCCTGACTCACCTTTATTAGCCGCTTTTTTGCTGGAGCAATTAATCAAGAACGATTTACCAAAGGCTATCAATCAAGCTGAAGAATATGTCACAAAATTTCCCTTTGATAAACAAATATGTCTTTTGATGGACAGAATCAATAAACTTCAGAAAAAAGAATTAGCTGTCTCAACATGCACGCAATTATCGGTCCATGCATCACTAAATTTATTTCCCCGCTCTGCGGTGGATTTAAAAATTTATAAAGACCTGAATAATGAAAGGCAACTCGAATTTCTGGATTTAGCACATAGAGTAGCCTCTAAATAAAGGTGATTATCCCCATTAAAGTTCAGGCATAAGAAATTTTTATGCCTGAATAAAATGACCCTGTAGATCGGATTATATATTTTGTAGGTAATCAATATCCTCTTCTACAATAACCACATTTTGCTCCTCGTATCCCATTTCATTTTTATTAAAAAATAAATTTGTTCTCGGGGAATTTTGACCAGTCTCTCTGATGTTAGAATTCTTAGCTGCCTGATTAAAGAGTTTTTTCATTAAGGAATTATTTTTATAAACAGAAACATTTTTAAAAGTTTCAACAATTTTTGCAATAGTAATACCTTGACTGCACAAATCAGAATATGAAGTCACGAGATTTTCTAATAAGTAACGCCCCCCCTTGATTTGAGCCAGATCAACTATTTCTTGTAACGAAAATCCCTGATTTATTAATGCAGGAGTATACATAGCTACTGCTACCATCCTCCTCTCAGCCCCACAGTTTTTAAATAAATCCGTAATTTGGTCATGGGTAAACGATAGGTTGATTAACTGATTATGATATCTTTCTAATGTCATTAAATCTCGTTTGGTACTCTCACCTAATAGAATTAAATCTATTTGATTTTCACTGTAATTTAAAGCATTCAATTGTTTTGACTCGGCAATATAATAATCAGAGGTTTTTTTTAGAATATTCAATCTTTTTAGAGTTAATGCAGTTAAATTAGGTTTAAATTTTTTTAAGACACCTTCCTCTTCCCCAATTAAGTTTTCTCGTTTTCTTTTCTTAAGTGGAAAACTATTTTTTAACAGAACGTTGTTATCTTTTAAGCTATTAATAAAATTTTTCAATATGGGTGCAAATTGTTCATCCAGAGGGGTATAAAAATTGTTATTTGTTGACATGGAAATATCATTAATCCAATTAGAACAAAACACATTTAACTTCATGTAGGAAATTACCAATTTAGCTTTTTCTAACCAACAATTAAGGTTATTCAAAATATTATGATAATCATCTTCTGAAAGTTGGGATAAAAATATTCCATTTTTATCCGATTCCAGTAAAAATTTTTCAAGTTGGTTTTCACTACCCAAACCTGTTAATAATAAAGTTACAAAACCAGTCACAATCAATCCTTAATTTCTAAATTATTAATCAATTATTTGCTAATTATCCATAATGTCATCCTTTATGGCATGATGAGATATCTTTTACAACGCCTTTATTAAAAATGTTTCGTTATATTACAGATTGAATCCTATAAAAATTATAAGGAAATACATCAACCGCAGAGCCATGTACCAAGTTAATAAAAATCATTCAAAAATGGAATCCTGATTTGCAGGATTTATATCAGAAGATAATTCGGTGAATGGACCTCGCGATCTTGGGCAACCCCTCAAAAATTTATGCGCTTCTATCATGCATAATGTCTTTTTTGTCGTCCCCACGCAGGTGGGGAACCATCCAAATATTTAGCAAAATGCCAACTTATTGGATAGATCCCCCGCCTGCGCGGGGAAGACAACTTATTAATTCACAACATTATTATGCATTAAAAATTATGAGGGGATAACTCAGTGCGCGGGGAAGACAATACATTAATTCACAACATTATTGTGCATCTAAAATTTTGAGGGATCCCAAGCTCGCGGTCTGCGCCGCGGAAATTCGATCATACGGAATTAATCCTGGGGAATTACGCGGAATTCAGCGGGGATGATCCAATAATCAAGGTAAAGTCGTGATAAAACACTGGTCTCTATTCAATTCTAACGAGACATAGCTATCCCGATTTATTTAATTTAATATCAACCAATTATTAAAAATGTCTTTATAATACTACCGAAATTAAGGAAGCTTATGATTGTTATCTTCATCCATGGTTGGAGTGTCACCCATACTGATACTTATGGGGAGCTACCCCAATGGATTGAACATCAAAGCAACAATGGAGTATTACACGTTAAGGTAGGTAATATTTACCTTGGGCAATACATCAGCTTTAACGATACGGTAACGATAGACGATATTGCACGGGCTTTTAATCAGGCGATACAGGACGAAATAATTAATAAACTGGGCGCTGGTGAACGCTTTGCTTGCATCACTCACTCTACTGGTGGGCCGGTTGTTCGTAAGTGGATGGATTTATACTTTAAAAAGAATCTTGCACAATGCCCATTAAGTCATCTTATCATGCTGGCACCCGCCAACCACGGCTCCGCTCTCGCTCAGCTTGGAAAATCACGTCTTGGTCGAATAAAGAGCTTTTTTGAAGGAGTTGAACCGGGACAACACATACTCGATTGGCTTGAGCTTGGCAGTGATATGAGTTGGCAACTTAATGAAAGCTGGCTTGATTATGATTGCATTGCTCACGGTATTTATCCCTTTGTTCTTACGGGTCAGAAAATTGATCGACAACTTTATGACACCCTAAACTCCTACACGGGAGAAGCTGGCTCTGATGGAATCGTGCGCGTTGCATCGACAAATATGAATTACAGCCTGTTGAAATTACATCAGGAAGGAAACAATGGTGAAAATCTAGTTGTCGCCAAAATGATGCGAAGTCAACGTACGGCCCTTGGTGTTTTGCCTGGCGTATCGCACTCAGGTAAGAATATGGGAATCATTCGAAGTATTACAATGGCAAACGCCGCAACTCATCCAACAGCCCTATGGGTTTTACGATGTCTCCAAGTGACCACTCGTAGTGCCTATATTACTTTAGCAAAAGAGTTAGATAAAGTGACTCAAAACACCCAAAAAAACGAACATATAGAATCCGTAAATACACTTATCTTTCAGCGCAAATACATCACTAATAGATACTCAATGATAACCTTTAGACTTATAGATGATCGTGGTAATCATCTTACGGATTACGATCTATATTTAACAGCGGGACCTCAATATAGTGAGGAGGCGCTGCCTAAAGGTTTCTTTGTTGACCGGCAACGCAATACACATAATCGTGGAAAACTTACCTACTACCTGGACTACGATGTGATGGAAACAGGTATTAATACCCCAATAATGCAAGGGAATCTTGGCTTTCGAATAAAAGCCTATCCGGAGGCCAGTAACCAGGCCCTGGCCTATTACAGGTTACTTGATTTTCATTCGTCACTGGCTGATATTAATAAAATACTGCATCCAAATGAAACGGTAATGGTTGAAATTATGCTGCAACGACGTGTCGATAGTAATGTTTCACGAGTTACAAGCAATCTTGTACCAGCAAAAATTGATGTAAAACCAAGTGGTCGAAAAATAGAATGATTTTGATCATTCTATTTAACAGAGGGTTAATTTTAATTCAGGTGATTAATTTCTATCGTTCATCTGAGGTAAACGATTTAGCCCGTTTAATTCCTCGATCCCTCGCTCAATCTTTTGATACCAAAACCGGGTATCAACCATTTGACCAATAAAAAACATTTTAATCGATGTATAATGACCATGATACGCCACAATATCATGTATTTTACTTAACGTTTCCAAACAATCGTTATTTTCATCAATCACATCAAGTATGCGTTGAACGCCTTTAGGAATTCGTCTGCCAAGAGGTACCACTTCCCCTTCTTTATTTTTATAACAACCCACTTCACCTACTCGTACATGCCATTTTTGGTCTAAAATTTCTGCTTTCAGTCTTAGGAGAAACTCCCTTACCGGGCCAAGAGGGTCAGGGAGGGAAGCTTGCTTTGGTAGTTCTTTCTTATCCTCTAGTGAGTCTAATGCCGGATACTGTTCCGCGTATGCTTCCTCTTACTTATTCATCTTTTTAAATAATTTGCTTTCCATATTTTCATAATCCGTAGCAACTGTTAAATCCAATTGTTGCAATTGATCTAATAGCCATAGCGTCTTATTATTTGAATTAGTTAAACTTAATTCAATATCCTTATAAAAACAATTCCCCTCTAACTAAATCTAATTAGCCCTAGCTACCAAGGCCTATAAGCATTGATTCAATCCAGGGCGTTCTGATTTGACAAGCCTAAAAAGTTTGTTTTATATCCTTGAAATAGCTATGTTCTGAACATCCCCAGCGTTTTTAAACATGTCGACAATTTCTTGTGATGGTTTTGCTTGATAAGCAGTATAAGCATATTCCGTAGCAGTTAAGGGTACATCGATCTCAAAAGTTAACATACCTTTGCTTTTATTTTCTTCAGTCATTGCTTGATAAATTTGATCAAGCACCGTTTCGCAATTATCACTGGTTACAACCAATCCCATAGCTTTTGCTTTTTGGGCAAAAACATTGTCACAGTTAAAGATCGCAGCTTTAACTGGTTTTAATAATGCAAGACCACTACGGCGATTTAAAGTATTCAGATCAACCGTAATTTTTACTGTTTTTGTTTTACCAGGATCAGCTCCTGCTTGCAGCATCGCTTCAGCGCCTGCTTTTTCATGTAAGCTGTTGCTAAATATAAAACCCGAATTCCAATATAAAAAGGAATGCAAAGGTGTGTCATGAGTTGGAGATACTTGATCATTAATATCTAATCCTAACGAAGAAAAGTAGCGAATGCCCTCCGCATCAGAAAATTTAGCACATCGGTGCAATAAGGTATCTCCTTTTTTTACATTAACACTGGCATTATCCTGATAGCGTAGGTCCTCATAGTTAGCTCCTTTACTAATTAAATATTTGGCAACATTTAGCCGTTCAGAAGCCAACCTTACTTCGCTCTTGGACTCGAAACTTTCACGCCAATATAATGTTAAGAGTGGGCTTGTTGCAGGTGCGGGATGAAGTTTTTTATTATTAAACCCATTAAATGACTCTGTCGGCGCAATTGATGTCATCCTATTAACATCTGCCCCTGCTTCACATAGTATTTTTACTTGATTAAGTACATGTTGATAATCAAGTTTGGAATGACCTCGTGAAAGGTAGCTATTATCGGGGTTATCCCATACAGAATAGCCCCCCATGACCGCTAAATGCAAGGGAGAGTATCCATTATTATTTTGAGAGTTCACTTCAGCACCGGCTGCAATAAGTACCGAAAGTGAGTACAAATTATCTGATCGCTCAGTTTTAGCCAGATCTTTAGCGGGGGAAAATGAATACTGACCGTATTGTGACATTTCAAAGCTCATAGCTGCTGCGGCATGCAAAGGTGTGTTACCTAAGTTATCTTTGGCATCTAATTCAATGCCAGATTGCTTCACTAATGTTTGTACTAAATCAACATCACCTCGACTAGCTGCAAAATGCAAAGGAGTTTGATCCAATTTATCTTTAAAATTAATTTTTGCTCCATTTGCAATTAACAAATCTATAATCATTTGATTGGTAGCTACATGTAATGGCGTCTGACCTTTTTCATTAGTCGCGTTAACATCAGCTCCGTATCCAATGAGTAATTTCACTTTCTCTACGTCATTATGAGCAACAGCTATATGTAATGCAGTAACCCCATGATAATCAATTTTCTTGCTAATAATTTCACTGGTAATGCAACAGCCTTTAGCATTCACATCGATACCAGGTTGCTGCAACAGAATTTTCAGCATAGCGGGAGTCCCATGTTTCGCTGCGTGAAGCAACGCCACTCCTTGCGGATTATAACCAGAAGGCAATGAATCTGAAGGGATAGAAATATTTTTTCGCATTTCTGGTTGTTCATGTTTGAAACGATACGGTTTTGCCTGGGCTAATTTTGACAATAAGTCTTCCTTCTCGGAAATCGTTAGCTCTTTATCATAAATTACAGCAACTAACGGTGATGGTTGTGAATTAAATCTATGTATAAGTTTTGCCTTATCAGTAACATCTACACCATTTACAAGGTTTTGAACGTTTTGGGCTAAATCAGAATGTTGCTCAACCGGGTTATTGCTATTAACCGCCCCAGTTAATGTTTCAATGATTTTTTTAAAAATTCCAGCAAAGAAATTTTTTATTATGGTAAAAAATTGAAGTATGCCTGTGTATGACTTTTCAGAAGTTTGAAGATTATGAACTAAACGAACTACCTTTTCTTGTAGTTTAGTGACTTTATCTACTTTAATTGTGTGACGTTTACTAGCTCTTTGCCATGAATTCTCTTCATGTATCAGCTGAAATTCAACCTTAGGCTCAAGATATGGATAAACAACACTAGGCTCTGGTAATTGGACTATTATAGTAGAAGTAGTGTCTACTGCTACAGAAGAAGTAACATGGTCGCTATAAGCTTTTTCTGCCTCTGACATAAGTATTGTGTCATTATTTTTCAAATAACTTAAGGAGATGGATAGAGTAATCGCTTTAATTGCAGAAGCATTATATTCATCAGCTTTCATTCTAGCGAATTCAGTAATTTCCGCATAAAGTTTATTGTTCTCTTCTATCAAATCACGGTTCTGTTCATACAATTTTGTGCTTGAAGTTTTTTCAGCCAATAATTTAAAATCCGAAAAGTTATAATTAAACTTTATTTGCTCAGCCAATGCTTTTAATTTAGTTTGAACATCAATTAATTCTTTACTTTTTTGAAGTTGTAAGCTCTTAAATTGTTCCTCAGCTTTTGATAATTTATTCTTGTCTGTTATGCTTTCAAATGCAGATAAAGCGTGCTCCGACCAAGTACAAAATTCTGAATCGTTATTAAAGTATCGATGCCTTAATAAAATAACTGCTCCAATAAAACAGCTAGTTGAGTCATTTAATGAGATTCCATAACTGTCATCCATATCATGTGACCGTATATGCGCCTCTCTAGCCGTCGGAAGTTGAATGCCATATTCCTTAAAATATGATGCAAAAAGCTCATAATCAGAAGAACCACCTCGAACAGTAATTTTAAAATTATCATGCTTAAAGGAATCAACTAAAATAGGCATAGTTATCTCGGATAATAAAATACTAAGAGACCCATTATATCTCCTTAAACTTAAGGAATTCTTAAATTAACAGAGCTGTTATTCTGCTAGCTTTGTGCTGGACAAAAAACGGATATAAAAAACATTGTAAATCAGTGAGTTATTTCTCCATTTTCTTTTTTATATCCGTTTTTGTCCAGTACAAAGAGGATCATAAAGGTTATTTAATACACGCGTTACGCATTTTTCCTTCACCTTAAATAGGCCACATTATGATCAATTATTTGACAATTATACTGTTTATGCCTAAAATAACATCCATACAGATGGTATATAGATGGATTTAATATGGAGTTAAAAGCAAAAGTTAATGAAAGTGAAAAAATTACCATTAACCTTGGGTTAGTTGATCTCGGTCAGATTGATTTATTAGTGCAGGAAGGATTTTATTCCAATCGCACTGATTTGATTCGAACAGCTATTCGCAACCAATTGAGTAGCCATGCCGATGTCGTCAAGCAAACGGTGGCACGTAAAAGTATGGTGCTGGGCTTACAAACTTATTCTCGTGCCGACCTGGAGGCGGTACAGGCTGCTGGTCAAAAATTACAAATCCAGGTGCTGGGCCTTGCACGCATCGCTTTAGATGTCACTCCTGAACTGGCGATGGCAACCATCGAATCCATCACAGTGCTGGGAGCTTTCCATGCAAGCGCCGCAGTAAAGACTGCTCTTAAAGGGCGGATTCACTAATGAATAGATAGGGGTGAAGATATGTTTCTCTATAAAAATTTGAGTGTGCCATTGAGCGCTTCGAAACGCGCACTTTTATCTGACAATGCTACAGTAGCGACCGCTGCAATTCAAAAAGCATTAAAACAAATGTCGGGAGATATGGTTAATAACTTAAAAAGCCAGAATCAAATACCGGGATTTGTAACCGACTTACTGGCAGGACTGGGTGTATCATTGCCAGATGGTGCTGGAATCATGGATCAGAATGTGACGCGGGTCAAAACCAAGTCACCAAATAAAGAGAGGCAGATTGTAACGGAATCTAAAGGACAATTCCTTACCAAATCTTTTACCAATCATGCTGGAACTCGTGAATACAAAGTGTACATCCCATCGAGCTACCGTGGAGAGAGACTTCCAGTCACCGTCATGTTGCATGGCTGCACTCAAAATCCCGATGATTTCGCCAGAGGAACCCGAATGAATGCTTTGGCGGAAGAAGAAAATTGCTTTGTCGTCTATCCAGCCCAGTCACAGTCTGCCAATTCATCAAAATGCTGGAACTGGTTCAATGCCATGGATCAACAACGCGAACAAGGTGAGCCATCCATCATTGCCGGGATTACCCGTCAGGTATTAAAGGATTATAACCTCGACAACAGGCGGGTTTATGTGGCAGGTCTTTCGTCTGGTGGTGCGATGGCAGTCATCATGGGCATCACTTACCCTGATCTTTATGCCGCGGTTGGTGTACACTCAGGTTTGCCCTATGGCTCAGCGCAAAATATCTCATCTGCTTTTGCAGCGATGCGTCGGGCAAAACCTGTAGTGATGAAAAAACAACAAACGTTTGCTGAAAACTCTAAACCTGTTTCAGTTCCAATTATTGTTTTTCACGGAGACAGAGATGTAACTGTTCATTGCAGCAATGCGGATGAATTAATAAACCAAAATGTCTTTATGAGAGAAGCAAACCAGATAGATTCAGAGGTCTTGGTAGAAAAAGGTAAAGTTCCAAATGGACATAACTATACACGGACACTGCATCAAGATAAAAAAGGACACCTAATAGCCGAACACTGGGTCATCCATGGCGCGGGGCATGCCTGGTCAGGGGGCAGCCAGAGGGGGAGCTATACTGATGCTAAAGGTCCTAATGCCAGCGAGGAGATGATGCGCTTTTTTCGTATGCAATCACACTAGGGCTGTTGACATATATGGCCCTAATGATTTTTAAAATGTAATGCCCAAAATCACTGTTTGGCAAATACATCGTTATTTATAGACTTTATATATTGCGAAATGACTTGGATGGAAGGCAAAAAGCTATCTTAAACAGCTTAGAAGATACGAAAAGCGCTTCCTTTACGCTCTTGCTATTGTAAAAAACAAAGAATCAACCGGATTTACAATGAACACATAATCCTTTGATTTCAACCGTATAGCTTATAATTTCAAATTCGATTGCTTTTGCTGATTGAGTTACAGGAGTAAAATCAACAATGTCATCCAGCTCTTTGACAAAATCACATCCACCGCAAATAAGAAACTTACTCTGTCCTATGTGCTTTCCATGGGAGCACGCAACATAAGATTTAAGGCTATCAATACAATGAATAAATCCTTCCTGATGCCAAAACTGAATCGCACGATATATGGTAGGTGGATTGTGTTTACCCATTTCATTAGATAATTTTTGTAAAATATCATAAGCACCCATAGGCTTCGATTCATCTAAAAGTACTTTTAATACACGCTCCCTTGGCGCAGTAAATCGATGACCATTTTTTATGCAGTACTTGTGTGCCTCGTTTAGCAAGCCCTCAATCATTGTTTCTATTGTCTCCTGATTTCAAGTTTTAATTCTACCATAAATTTACCGATGACATATCTACTCTATGTTTCAAGCGTAATAGCGTCATTAATTTTTTTAATATGTTATATTGTAACACACCATCCAAATGTTATATTATACCACTTTAATTTTTCCTATTTAATCTTCTTTAACGTCATTAATAAGGTGCTGTATGTCTTTTAAGTATTTTCGTTTTTATCTTTCTGAATCGCAGATCCATGAACAAGAGGCATTGGAAGAGGTATTTGGATTAAGCCATGAAAGCGGCTTGCGGTTTAATCGAAAATCATTCGATTTAACGAGTACTGATATAAGTATTAGTATTTTATGTGAACCAGAAGAGGATATTGAAATAGAAAAAGATAAATGGCGAGAATTTTTACAGTCAAAGGGTGTTGCGCTTAAAAGAATAGAGCATGAAGTGCTTCAGGATGAGGAGCGATTCAAAGTCATTTGCGCTCACGCTCAAAATTGCTCTCACGATCATCACGATCATCACGATCATCACGATCATGATAAGCATAAGAAGAATCATAAAAATCACAACCATGATAAGCATAAGAAACATCATAAGAATCACAACCATCACAGTCATGATAAGCAGGATGATCATCATAGCCATCACGACAATCACAAGTTAAAAGCTGGTATAGGTTTGGTATGTGGTATAGGGTTGCTTGTGCTTTCTGTTGCAAGTTTTAATATCCCCTTGATTGCCTATTACTTAATTACCGGTTTCTCTGCTTTAGTTACTTTATATCTGGGGCATAAAGTATACCAATCGGCCTGGCATTCTTTAACACAGAAGAAATGGGATATGAGCACGTTATACACAATAAGTACCTTGGCAATTATTGGTATTTCTATTGTCGGGTTATTTGTTCCAGGGTTACCAATGATGCTTGAGTCAGCCCCTCTTATTTTAGGATTTTGGCACTTGGGTGAGGCGATCGAGCATACTTTATTAAATAAAATTAATAAGAAACTGGATATACGTGATTGTGTCTCTCAAACCGCTTTATTAAAAGAGGATGTAGCGCGTGACGTTTCGGTAAAACAACTTATTCCTAATGATATTATTATCATTAAATCAGGGGAAGTTATCCCTGTTGATGGGGTATTAACACAATCCGCATCATTGTATACCACAAGAGTTGACGGCTCACCCTATCTCAAACAATTTAACCCAGGCGATGCTGTAAAAGCAGGTATGACTTTGGCTGATCACCAATCTCAGAGTGAATTACGGGTTACAAAAACTTATCAAAACTCTTACCTGTCGTTGATTGCGAAAAATATAAATAAAGCAAATGATAATAAAGCTCCTGTTGAATTATTTGCGAATAAAATATTGAAGTATTTTGTTCCTGGCTTACTGACGGTTGCTTTAGTATCCGGGGTGATTATGGGTTTATTATTTCCCCCAGCACTTGCTATTCAATGTGTCATCTCCGTTCTTGTGAGTGCGTGCCCTTGTGTATTGAGTATGATAACGCCCATGGCAGTAAGAATTGGCATGAAAAAGGCATCCGAACAAGGAGTACACTATAAAGACGGTAAGGCCTTACAGTCAGCCTCAGATATTGATACCGTTGTTTTTGACTTAAATGGTACGCTTACCCTGGGTGAAGTCTCCGTTAAGACAATCAGGATGGAAGATAAAAACAAACAATTTTTGAAGTACTTCAAATTGTTAGAAGAACAGTCGGCTCATACAGTAGCAAAAACGATAAGAAATTACCTGGAGAAACAAGAGGTCGTTGGTGACGAATCATTAGAAATAACGTCAGTTGATACCAGTCATCATTCGGGTATTAAAGGGAAAATTTCTGGGGCAACATTTATGATTGGCAATAGAGACATGCTTCGTGCCAATGGAGTTGAGACTATTAGCTCCCCTTATGATGACATTAAAAACGGAACAATTTATATGGTACGGGAACAAGAGGTGATCGGACAAATCGCTTTAACGGACCCCTTACGACAAGATGCGCGAGCGACAGTAAAACAACTGCAATCAATGGGCAAGACCATTCATATTTGCACGGGAGACAATCGAGCAAGCGCAGAACAATATGCTCAGACTCTGGGTATTTCTAATGATAATATTTGTGCCAATGCTGTAGGAGCAGCAGCCTCCGATGACGAGGTATCTAAAGAAAGCTATATTCGGCTGTTGCAACGCAAAGGACATAAGGTTTCCATGGTAGGTGATTCAGCTAATGATCTTACCGCAATTGTCTGTGCCGATGTAGGAATCGCAGTGAAATCAAAGATTTGTGATGAATTAACGCAAAAAAAGGCCGGTATGGTTGTTCAAAAAGGTTTGTTATTCCCTATTGCAATGGCTTTTGACGTTGCATCAAAAACCAAACGAAACATTTTTCAAAATTTGTTTGTGAGCCTTACGTATAACTCAATGATTACCTTAGTGGCAGCAGGATTATTCGTTGCTTTAGGCTTTGCGCTGAACCCGGCTATTGGTGTTGCATTAATGATTGTGGAATCAACCATTGTTTTAGCCAATTTATATCGTTTAAAGCATCAAAAAACAGTAACGCTTACCTCGGACCAGGAAAATAAATGTGAGATTGGACCTAGTGAAGAAACAACATCAAAAGTACTCAATGGATTAGGTTTTCGCCCAAAATCGTCATTAGAGCAAAAAGATTTGTCAAAGAATGATCTAATAAAGCATCCCTTTGGGTTAGTGCCCTCTGGACATCAATGTCAATTTTTTGGTGACGGCAATAAAATAACCACTCATTCACCGAACGGAATTACTACAAATCATGCTCTTGGTTTTATCTAACCAAGATATGTTATACGTTGAACAGGTTAATGACAGGTATTCATGCCCCCTATCAATTTGTTCAAATTTAGACCATAATTAAGAGGTTGTAACCTATAAGTAGATAATGGTGGCTAAGCAAGCTCATAAAACTTCATATTCAACGTTTAAAGCTATCTTGATTTTGATGGTTTTAATGCAAATGACAGCAGAGCAATATTTGCCTTCCTTACCTGCTATAGCGCACACGTTTAATACCAGCTCCGATAATGTTCAGTTAAGCATAACACTGTACATGCTTGGCGCTGGAATCTCCCACATGTTTTACGGACCTTTATCCGATAGAGTGGGACGCAAGGTACCGCTCATGCTTGGTGTGAGCATTAGCATCATAGGGAGTATGTTCTGTTACATAGCCCCTTCCATAACCGTGTTAATTATAGGCCGTTTTCTGCAGGGATTTGGAATAGGTTGCGGCCTTTCCGTTGGACGCACCATAATTCGCGATCTTTATAATAAGACTTTATTGGCAAAAATCAGCTCTTTCGTTGCCATTATAAACATTGTATTTATTATTATCGCCCCCGTTTTAGGGGGATATATTCAAGAACATTTTGGGTGGCGCGCTAATTTTCTATTTCTAATTGTTTTTGGATTTATTGTTTTATTTACGACGAGGTTTTTTTTAAAAGAGACAAACAATAATCCTAATCCGGATGCTACTAAAATATCCGTGATGCGTTCAAATTATAAATTACTCATACGTTCCAGAATATTTATGGGTCATACATTGTGTACTTGCCTTGCGTGGGCTGGAATAGTTTCCTATATGACGATTTCTCCTTTTTTATTTCACGATATTTTTGGCTTAAGTCCGGTTGATTATGGCTGGTTAACTGTCTT
>JAUXYG010000194.1 GCA_030694525.1 Legionella sp.
TTTTAAAGAGGTTTAGTCTGTAAAGATTTTTTTGTTTTTCGCATGGATTCACCATCAAGTTCTATTCTGATTGAGTTATGAACGAGTCTATCAAGGACGGCATCTGCAAGTGTGGCATCACCAAGGTGTTCATGCCATAAAGCAACCGCGAGTTGACTGGTAATAATGGTTGAGCGTTTTTGATACCTGTCCTCAAGTATTTCCAGTAAGTCTCTTCTTTGCTCTTCATCCGGAGCCACCAGTCCCCAGTCATCAAGGACGAGCACATCCACTTTTGCCATGGATGCCAGCCAGTTTGGATAACTTCCATTGGCCTTAGCAATCTTCAGTTCATTCCATAATCGTGGAAGACGGTAATATCGGGAAGAGAATCCTGTAATACAGGCTTTATGTGCTAATGCGCAGGCGATGTATGTTTTTCCGCAGCCGGTTGGACCGGTAATCAGCAGATTAAGATGTTGAGATACCCACTGGCAGCGAAACAGTTCCAGCATGGCTGATTTGTTCAGGCCGCGAGGATGCTTAAAGTCGATATCTTCCATGCAGGCATTGAGCTGTAGCTTGGCTTGTTTCAGTCTTCGCTCCATTTTTCGATTGTCACGTAACAGATACTCACGCTCAACCAATAAACCAAGCCGTTCTTCAAAATCCAGATCATTAACTGGTCTTTTGAGTTGCTCTGTAAACGCATCGGCCATGCCCGTTAGCTTTAAGGAACGAAGTTTATCAAGGGTTGGATTGTTTAACATGGTTGTTTCTCCTATTGGTAGTAATTAGAACCACGAAGGTTGTTGTGATGAGGGATGACAGGAGTCGTCGTTTTGGCTGACGTCTTGACCAAGTCCATATTGTTTTTCAGCAGACGCTCTACCTGTTGATAGCGTGTCATTCCTGCTTCCAGAGCAATAGCGCATGCGCTCTCAAGTCGCTCTGCACCAAAACGCTGAGCAAGTCTCATCAACCCCAGGCAGGAACGAAAGGCTTGCTCTGGGAATGCTCGGGCTGCAATCATGTATTCGATATAACGAGCGGTATCTTCCCCCGTTTTTAATGCCCATCGATGGATTCGCTCAGGTGTCCACTCGGCATGTGCCTTATGACTGCTTGGCATATGTTCTGCCAGAGTGGTATGTGTAAAGCGTTTTTTTGAGCGGGTATGAAGGGCAATGCGCTTCCCCTCATGAAAGCATTCGACCATCGAACCGCTGGCACGAACTTCGATGGTCTTATGAATGTACTGATAGGGAACACTGTAATAATGTTCATCAAAAATAAAGTGATAATCGATATTCACCTTGGCTTTTTTCCATTCGGCATAGTGATATGGCTCAGAGGGCAAAGGTTGAAGCGCTGGTTTGTCCAGAAGCTCGAACAGCTCAAGGCGAGAGGTATTCATTTTCTGAAAGGACTGTTGATTAAAGGCCACAAGTTTTGGTGCAATGGCTTTTTTAATCTCAGCAATACTGGTAAAGGTGTGATGTCTTAACGGAGCAAGGATCTGACGCTCAACACATCCAACAGCATTCTCAACCTTGGCTTTGTCCTGAGGCCTGGCGGCTCGAGCAGGGACAATAGCAAATCCGTAGTGCTCACTAACATGCTGATAGTTTGCGTTAATATCAGGGTCGTATCGGTGCGACTTGCTCACACCAGATTTCAAATTATCGGGCACTACCATTCTGGTGACACCACCAAAGTAGTTCCACATTCTAATGTGGGAGGTAATCCAGTGTTCCAGCGATTGACTTTCTGTGATATCAACAAAGGTAAATTGCGATGCGCCAAGACTGGCTACAAAAATTTGTGCTTCATGAATCTCACCTGTAGACGGCTCTATCCATGGAACAGTCATGCCCGCATAATCAACAAAAACCTTTTCTCCAGCTTTATGAACCTGCCGCATGACAGGACTGATTTGCTTCACATAACGTGTGTAACGGTCACAAAACTGGCTATAGCCCACGCCATCTGGATGACATTCCCTGTATTCTCGCCAGAGTAACATTAATGTCATCCCTTTTTTTCGCAGCTCAGCATGTATGCTCTCCCAGTCTGGCAGAACACGCCGGGTTGAACTGGCCTTTGAGGGTAAAAACAAGCGCTCATATAATTGCTGCTCGTCAAGAGAAAGCGCCTCAGCTAAGGTTAATCCAGCTACACGTGCACGATATAGGTAGTTGGATACAGTTCCAGAACTGATATTGAGGCTTCGCCCAATGTCACGGTTACTTTGCCCTTGTTCATGCTGTCGAAATACTTCTTGAATTTTTCGCATACTTAATGGTCTCACGATAATCTCGCCTTGGGTCACAAGACGAATATTGTATAAAAATTGTCATACCGTAAGTGTTGGTGGTGATCAAATACGACCGGAATCACTGATCAAATGCTCCGGAATCGGTGATCAAGTAACACCGGAACCACTGATCAAGTGTTTCCGGAATCTGCGATCAAATGC
>JAUXYG010000197.1 GCA_030694525.1 Legionella sp.
GCTGGTATCAACTCGCTAAGTATCGTGTCTTTAAAGAAAAATTTAGAAATATACTTTAATATTTCCAGGTTTGTATAGATTTCTATATCTGGAGTACCATTTTCATGACCAAGGGAAAAACAAGTTAAATACATTTTTAGGGCGAGTTTTTCATCTGCCATTTTAATTTTTGGCTCAATTTCATTTTGAGATGCCTGTTGAAATTTAATTCCAATTTGTAAAAAAATATTAATGAGAACTTTTTTTGGAGTCAAATCAAGAAGTGCTGGTATCCAGTCTAATAATAGAAAAGCTTTATCTCTATAATAGGTTGCCTGATGCTCAAAATTATTTTGATGATCTATAGTTTTATCTAGATTAAAAAGTAGTTTTATATAACGTATGAAATTAACTGTTGGGTCATCTTGATCACTATTTGATAATCTGTTAGCTAAAACTTTGAAAATATCCTTCGCTATTAAACGCCCATCATATAAGCTTAATTTTTCATTTGTAAATAAATCTTCATTCGATTGCCAATATTGATGAATAGCTGAGGCAAAAAGATTTCTGAAAAATGGATTATTAAAGAGTGGAACCATGCTTTTAAACATATCATCTGAAGAGTCTCTTGCAAAATCAACTATTTTTTGAATAGAAAAAATTTGTTTATAAATTCCATCATCATTTTCCAAATCGGTGATTGAAAGAATTTCAAATATTCCTTCGTACAACAATAATTCAGGAGCTGCAGAGTTTTTATCCCTGCTTATAATAATCTCATCAGATAAATATTGTTTCACTGGCTTTAATTTATCATAATCTAACTCTCCTGATAAAAATTCTGTGAACAATTTAATAGCAAATGTAGGTGTTAATGGGTCTTGAGAAAATTTAGGTACAGTATCTTTTTGCACTGGTTTTGTTGAATCTGAGTAGCTCAAGAGGTATGAAATAAAAGATCTAGCTAATGCCATAGGCTTATAATTGATCTTTAACTGTTGTGAGTTCGTGGTTCTAACTCGACTTAATTTTTTTTCACGAATTAATTTAAATATACTGTTAAAATTTTTAAGTGGTTCGCCTTCCTTTGAATCAAAGCTGTATAAATTGGATTCAAATGGTTTAAAATATTCGAATACTGTTCTTCGCTCAAGAGGTGTTTGAAAAAATTGATTAACTAATCCTCTATGCTCAATTCTATAAGCGTATGAATAGGGAACGTAATCGCCCATCTCCAGAGATTTTAGATCATATCTTATTTCAGACTCCGGCTCTTCAGACACACTCCAACTAATATCAAAAACCTGACGTTTTGTTGGATCTGACAAAGTAGTGTACGCTTCATTGATTAAAGCCATTCTTTCAGAGCTTCCTCCTTTATCTGGATGGGACTCAAGAGCGCATTTTTTATAAGCAGCTTTTATTTCTTTTGCTGATGCAGTATGGGATAACCCAAGCACCTTATATAAATCTTTCATAAGGAAAAACCTGTTAATTTATTAAATTTTGAATTCAAAAAAGTCAACTTCTTTTGATTTGGAAAGCCAATAGGACGCTCTTTCATGATTTTTAAATAAAGATTCATACAGTTGACTTATTAAGAGTTGTTTCTCAGCACTAACTTCCTCTCCTAATCGCTCTAACGAACTTAGGGCATCAGGATGACCTTGTTCTACAGCTTTCAAATAATGATTAAATGCGAGCTCTATTCCTTTTGGATTTGAGTCAATGGAGGCTTGGTAATATTGGGCAATTAAAAAGTTTGCTGCGGGATTTCCAAGAGCACTTGCCTTGTAATAAAATTTTAAAGATAGAGATATGTCAGAATTCTCTTCATCGAGATTATCATGGTACATCTGGCCAATAACTAATAATTCTGTTGAAGTTATAGCTTGTTCATTGAGTAACGAATTAACGCGCATTTTCGCTGCTTCACACCCGTTTTCAGAAGCTAACTTATAATATTGTGCTGCTGTCACTAAATTTTTTAAATTCTGAGAATAATGATAGAGTGTTCCTAAATAATAGTAAGCAACATCGTCATTTTCACATGCTTTTTCAAAACAATCTTTCGCTTTTGACTCATCTTTTTTTATGCCTTCGCCACCTTTAAAATATAAATTACCAATATAGATTAATGCTTGTGGAGTAATGTCATTTAAATTTAAAATTATTTCTAATTTTTCAGCTGCACCCAAACGGTATTCCGTATCAACATCATTTTGTGCTGCAATAATATAATATTTGAATGCTTTGAGCAGATGATCAACAAATCGATCTTGTTCTTCATAATAAGTTGCCACGAAGCAGGCGTACTCTGAGCTCGCTTGAGTTATCTCTTTTATATGCTTTATTGCCTCATTATGTTGTAATTCAGCTGCATCTATTAACCATTTAAGCCCCTCTTTAAAGTTACCTTTATGGTTACAGAAATGGTATCCCAGAGTATATTGCGCCTCACTATTATTTAAGTTGGCTAAAATAATTAGCGCATCCAAAGATTCAGCATGATTCCCTTGTATCGCGAGGCTTAAATATTTACAGGTCATCATTAAATTTTCGCTGGTCTCATTTTCTTTGTATATATTCGCTAGGTTATATGCATTTTCAGGGGTTATCTTTAAATCAATAATTAGTTTGCGTAGCGCAACTCGCCCAGACGCATTGAGGACGTTATCATTGAAATCATTGCTTCCCAGGAAAAATTCTAAAAATAATGATTTATTACTGATGATGCATTCCAGTAAATAGGTATCAAGGGAATGATTATTAATAGTGGAGTTATTTTTAAAATGGCTTTGAAGAACTAAAGTGGGATGTGGTGATGGATTTGCAGAAAGAATTGCTTTTAATGTAATTGCTCGATTTTTCCCAAATGCTGTGAAGTGACGAAATCTGGTAAAATAACCAGTTTTATACCCTCTAGTATCCAATGCACCTTTATTAGCATGCCAATTAAGATACTCATTAATTGCTTTAATTAAAACGGTACATTGTTCAATAGTCACAAGCGAAACATCCTTATATTTGTCCAATATGCGATGGGGGCTTTTTGAATGAAATAACTAGGGTTGGAATAGTATTTTAAGCCATTATTTTGCCATAATGTGCAGAGATGCGGATTGTATGGTTAGATTTTGTTCTTGTCAATAGAATAAGTACAGATTGATGAATGGATTTCCAATACTTGCTACAGAATTTTCAAAAATTCGCTTAATTTTTTCTGATACGACCAAATAACCTTTGTATTCCTCATTTCTCGCCACGTGATGTGAGCCGTGCCCTTGCTTAACAACTAAATATTTAACCCCTTAACCCCACCACATATGAGCCTGGGCTTGTCAGAGGCATCCAGAAGGATATTCAGTTAGAGCAAGTTTTTGTATAAATGAGCCATACCGGACTTATTTTAGATAATTAAATATCAATAACCATCTTTAGGGCGTGTTACAAATCTCTCCCCACCGCCTACGTGCCTCGGCCTGACCGAGGCATCCAGAGGATGCGCAGTTAAGAGCAAATTCAACTCCCATTATCTAGGCAAATATTAAAGCGCTTATTA
>JAUXYG010000201.1 GCA_030694525.1 Legionella sp.
TAGACAAAAATCACCGACTTCCGTAGGTATCTTGCCCCCATTACCAGGGATCGATTTTGCATATTCAGTGGCATATTTATACATCAATTGCCATGGGTTGGAACCTGTAGTATCTAACTTTTCATCATGGAAACTTTTAGCAGCGGCAAGTTTGGCCGCTTCCGCCGTGGTCTCTGCCATCTCAAAGGCTGCTTTTAGCTCGTCAATTTTAGCAGGAGTAAGTGCCAATTCAATGGCATTAATTTTATTAGCAAGGTTAGTTATAGAAGCGCAAAGTGTACGATGGGCGCTTAACTTGAGCACAGGATTTTCTGCCAGTTGCTTATCTAAATCTTCAATTAATTTATCGTCTTCTATCTTCCAGACTGCATGTTCTTTAAGTTTTGTGGCGGTAGGTAGCTCATTATCAGATATTTTAGTATCGAGCTTGTCAATCAGCTTGGCAATTTCACTCCCAGCTGTATAGTTAGAGTGAAGGGTCACTTGCACATGTTTTTTGAGCAGCTCAACCTCAGGGGCAAGAGATTTTTTACAATCATCTAATAATTGGATATACCGCTGTAACAACTCGATTTCAGCGGGTAAATACTCAATTTTGTTTTCTTTATCAACGTAAAGACGTGCACATTTAGCATCGAAGACTGTTAAACGACTCACAGGCTCTGGTGGCTCATTTCCATCAATCCATAATTGTTCCGTAGGCTCTTCACCTTCGGTTTTATAACGCACCATTACTTCAGCTTTCTGACTTTCGCCCTCCTTGAAAACGTCTCCAAGTAAGTGATCGCGAACAAGTGTACGACATATTTTTTTTGTAATCTTGCAATAGCCACTCTTACCACTGCCATTATCGCCGTAAATAAGTGTGATGCCATCAGTAGCAAATTTCATTATTTGATCATTGGCTAAACGGTTTACATACTTCGAAGGACCGATGGCGCATAGAATTGTTTTAGGTGTGGCAGCAGAAGTTTCAGTGTTGTAATTTTCAAAATCTTTTATATCCGCTTCAATACCGGTTTCAATATTGTAATTTTGTTTTAAATTATTGATGATAGCTGTCTTGTCGTCTTCATTAAAAGTGGGGAGTGCTAAACGGCGCAATGCATCCTTAGCCCAAAGTGGTTGCTTTTGTATCCACTCAGATAGATCTTCTGCCTTCATACGATGATTTCCATTTATGTTTTTTATTTTCCGCTCTTAAAACCGCAACTCATTACTGATTGGAATGCCAACCATAAGAATAGACTATTATTTGCTGATTCAAAACCTCAAATTTATGTTCTTCTCATAAATTCAATCTGTAAGTGCAATCACCGGATTTAAAACCTAACGCATTGACTAAAGTAGTAATGTTGGTGAAGTTTTTGATTGGGCTTTTATTATTCGATGGCAAAGGAATTCGAACTTTATAAAGTTCGCCTCCATTCGCCAAAACAAAAGCTTGTCCCTTAGGTAAAGAAATAAGGTCATTTACATCAACCATAGGTACTGAGGTAGTTTGGACACGATCTTCATTAGTAGTATTAAAATAAATCCCATCCTCTCCATTGGGAGTATCATTAACCATAGATACTTGAGTATGATCAACGACACCAACCTGAGGTAAGGCTTTAACCAATAAATTAGCGGTTCCCTCATTTTTAACTCTAAGCATAATCAGGGTATTAAAATTACCCTCGGTTACTGCAGCTTTAGCTTTTGAGCCAAGAGAGACCTCCATATCTTGTATGGTTTGAGCATAGGCTGTTACCTGGAATCCTGCACCACCTGCTTTATTGAGAATTTTTACAAAAGAATCCTGGATGATTTCTGAAAGTTCATCACAATGCAGATTTAAGCGATAATTGGCATTACTTTCTTTATAGATCTTTCCTGCAGTAGAGACTAAATCAGATAACAATGCTTTACCCACTGCTTGGGCTATATTCGGATTAGTCAGACTATCTAGGCCTATGTAAATGACTTTCTTTTCCTTAATTGCAGTCATTAATTCAATTTCATTAGGACTTTTGTTAAATGAGAAAATAGCAGAGGCGTTACTTTTATTGATCTCAGATAAGACCGGTCCTACGCTTGCGGTAATTTTGTCATAATAATGTTTATCCATTATTGCAGCATCATAAAGATCAATTAAGATTTGATCATGAAGGCTTTCAACATTTCCTGCAGCGATAGTTTTATTTATGTAATTTTTTAAGTACTCTGCGACTGCTTTGGGTCTATCCATAGGAGCCGTATTTTTATTTTTACGACTGTTACGTTCTTCATGATGAGTTAGTATAGCGTCAATGTGATCATTATAATCAGGGTAAAGATTTGGCATGATTGTGTCTGAATAGGCCATAAGCAGTTGATCTAATCGACTAATATAGAATGCTATTGATTTATAGGTGATAGGCTGTTGCATTTCCTCCAAGCAAATTGCGACTATGTTAACGTATTTCCATGCAAAAGCTGCGAATTGTTTTCCTTCACCTTCTGCGGCAATTGCATCAGTTATTCGGGTTGCAACCTCACTAACCTGATCATAATTTTTTAACGGATTGTAATGGGCGGATAATTCGGGAAAGCCTAAATGCACTATACGAAAATCATCTAGACGTCCTGATGCCTCACAGGCTGAATACATGTCACGTACTAGATCTAGATCCCCTTTGGGATCTACTACAATCACAGCATCACCATTTCGTATATCCTGATTGATCAGAATACTGGCCAACCTTGTTTTTCCGACCCGTGTTGTACCTACAACAAAGGTATGACCTACACGCACGTCTTGAGGTATATAAACTGGACTATCCTTTTCACCTAATCCATGCAGATAAGGGCTGCCACCTACAGGTGGATCTGGTCTGAAAGGATTTAGTTTAGATGAACTACTTAACAGTTTTGCCACTATTGTTTTTTCATGGTTTTGGCAAAATTCTCTTACTGTTCTGTAGCATTTTCCTCTTTGCATAAACGATTCATTTTTTATTTGCTTAATCTGATGCAAGCGTTGGGTGTGGTGTGGGAGCCAACGAAAACCCTTTCCAACGAATAGCCATTTTTGGGATAAGGGTACTTGAGTAGTTGATAATGCGTAGTACGGCATAGTAATTAAGCGGCGATGATAGCGTTTGATTTTCAGTGCTTGCCATCCTCTAACTAAACTTAAACAACCTAGACTTACTCCAGCGTAATATCCCATACCTTGGGTTAATAAAAATAAATGCGGTTTCGTAACAGCAAGTAAGGCAAGGGCAGTACAAGTAATACTGGTATAGATCTCGGTTGGCTCACGTAACAGATTTTCAACAGGATAATTAGTCATAATTATTTCCACCAAACCATTAGCTCAAAAAAAGCCATTGCTACTAACAAGTACCATTTAGCCTTCAAAGCTGTTTGAACTTGCTCGGCAGTAATTTCGATATTGCTTCGCTTAACATAGAAGTAAATGATTCTTCGCCATAATCCAAATAGTGACAGGTAAAAGATTATATGAATAATTAGGAAGCCAATTTTATGGGTTATAAAAAAGTTACTGGTTTGATTGAACTCATGACTAAATTGCAACAGTTGGGGTGCAATCATTAAAAGTAGCAACACTGGCAGGATTACTTGAATCATGACTATAATAGTTGAACGGATGTATTTTTTTAACATTGGAAATCTCCTTATGATTAGGAAAAGTTATAAGTCCATAGCCTTTATGGCATTTAGAATCCTTGGGAAGTTTGCTCTTTTTGCTTTGCAATTTATTATTGCTTTTGCCTCAGACAAACCCACT
>JAUXYG010000205.1 GCA_030694525.1 Legionella sp.
TGGTGCGACCCTGAAAGAAATTAATATCCAGCTTGTAGGCTGCATGAATATATTTTGCTCGATGATTAGGCCATATTTTTAAATCCACATTAAACGCAATGGCATCTACCTGAATGCCGCCCTGAGTGGGAACTAAAGTCATTTTCAAATGATTCTGCCCTACCAAACGCTGATCCAGGATTTCGAATACATTATCAAAGACAGGTTCGGCAAATTGCTGCCCCCATGGTCCTGCCTGTTGAATTAATTGAGCAGTTTCCAGCGCAAATTCTGCGGGTTGCAACGGACCATCCGTTAATAATTCACCTTCACACTGCGACAAGTCCAGGTGTTTATTCACTTCAAAGACTAAGGCCTTTCGGAAAGGCTCCAAAGCATCAGGATGAATACTCAAGCCCGCTGCCATGGCATGGCCACCAAATTTGGTAATTAATTCAGGATGATCCTTATCAATAGCAGCTAAAACATCCCGGATGTTCAAATCAGGAACAGATCGCGCAGAACCTTTAAGTTCATTATCGTTGACTAATGCAAAAGCGATTACAGGACGATGATATCGCTCTTTGATACGACCTGCCAAAATTCCGATGACGCCCTGATGCCAGGTTTTATCATGAAGGCATAACGCAATAGGCAGGTGATGATTTTTATCCGCATTTAAAGATAATTTATCCAAAGCAAGCAGAGCTTGTTCTTTCATCTCCAGTTCAATTTGTTTTCGTTCCTGATTTAACTCGTTTAACTGCTGGCAATAATTACGGGCCTGTTGTTCATCATGAGTAATAAGGCATTCGATTCCTAAAGCCATATCATCTAATCGACCGGCCGCATTTAATCGCGGAGCAATCGCAAATCCCAAATCAGATTCGCGTAAACGCGAGCATTCGCGACCAGCAATCTCAATTAACGCTTTAATACCGGGCCGGCAGTACCCCTGTCTGATACGGGCCATCCCCTGGTTCACCATAATGCGGTTATTCTGATCCAGCCCCACCACATCCGCAACGGTACCCAAGGCAACCAAATCAAGAAAACTGGCCATATTGGGTTCAGGAATATTCATTTCACTAAACCAGTGGGTATTCGTTAAATGACGCCTTAATGCGAGCATGACATAGAATATAACTCCTACACCCGCAATAGATTTACTGGCAAAGGTACATCCATCCTGATTGGGATTCACTATAGCGCACGCATTAGGTACTGTTTCTGCAGGTAAATGATGATCGGTAATCAGTACATCAATACCCAATTCATTAGCCCGGTCAACTCCCTCAAAACTGGCGATACCATTATCAACCGTAATGATTAAATGCGGTTGCCATTTAGCTGCGACATCAACAATAGCAGGAGTAAGCCCATAACCAAATTCAAAACGATTGGGTACCAGGTATTCTACAGTTTTTGCTCCCATCACTCTTAAAGCAGTAATAGCCACGGCAGTAGATGTAGCACCATCTGCATCAAAATCCCCGATTATCAGAATCCGTTCCTGCCCCCTCAACGCTTGCTCTAGCCTGTCACATGCCTCTGAAATTCCTTTCAATGTATTAAATGGCAATAAGGTCTGTAACTGCTTGTCTAACTGTGAGGCATCCACAATACCTCTGGTCGCATAAATTCGTTTTAACACTTCGGGTGTATCAGGCAAATTTATTGGATGGGCTGGAATTATTCGTTGTTTAATCAGCATGACGAAACGTTCTCCAAAATCGAGTAAACCAATTAGTACGGTTTTTTGAGTAAGCGGTATTGTTCCAATACCAATTAACAGGCGCTTTTTTAAGTTCCTGTTGATGCGTGTCTGTTAATTCATCGAGGGAATTTAATAACAACACATCATAAGAGTTAATATTCAATGTGGGGTCGTAAATGGAAACATGTTGCGAACACAGATCAGCAAATACTTTAAATTCTTGATTGGTAGCTATTTTAAGCGATTTTTTAATAATCAATTCGTCACAACCCCACATCCAGACCCCATTCATCTCCGCTTCATTAAATTGCGATGCAAAAAACATTTGACTCTCGGTAAAGAATTTTTGCCAATGCATGGTTGCGTCGAGAGCGGTCAATTCAGGCAAGAGCGGATGATTAATTAATTGATATGCCGATGGGGAATTTAATAAGGGCATCTCCTTAGCGGATAAAAGCCAGGTCGAGGCATCGTGATAATAAAGCATGATGTCTTCTACTTTAAGATATTCAGCAAAGCGTTCAAAAAAGAATTGTGATCGCTCATCGCTGATACCCAAATCATCGCCCGCAGCGACAATCATGGCGTTATTATGAGTCGCTTGCCAATAAATGGGGGTCAAGATTATCCATCTGCCCTCAAGATGGTGATAACGCGAGAGCAAATCGGCAAGAGGAAGACGAGATGACTCATAGCCCAGGCTTATTAAAAAATTTAAAAGAGGATTCCTCTGCGTAATCAATGGTTTCGTCTCTTCAGGAATCAGAGCACATTCCGAATCAATTATTACGTCCATTAAACAGCCTTATTTATCGTTTGATCCCTTTTGAACAAGGCTTTTATATTTCTTAATGCCTGACGTGTACGGTCTTTATTTTCGATGAGACCAAAGCGTACAAATCCATCTCCCTGTTGGCCAAAACCGATACCAGGAGATACCGCCACGTGCGCCTCTTTTAATAAATATTTACAAAATTCTAATGAGCCCATAGCAAGATATTGCGGAGGGATTGGCGCCCAAACAAACATAGTTGCTTTAGGTTTGGTTACCTGCCAGCCTAATTCATTTAAACCATCGCATAAAACATTTCGTCGCGCCTCATAACGTTGCCGAATTTCCTTCACACAATCATCAGATCCTTCAAGCGCGGTGATTGCAGCAACCTGAATCGGGGTGAAGGTTCCGTAATCGAGGTAGGATTTTATTCGGGTAAGTGCGGCGACCAATTCTTCATTGCCACAGGCAAAACCGACGCGCCAGCCCGGCATATTGTACGATTTCGACATAGAGTATGTTTCAATTGCAATATCTATAGCTCCTGGGACTTGCAAGATAGAAGGTGCCTTATACCCATCAAAAACAATATCCGCATAAGCCAAGTCATGAATAATCCATATTTTATGGCGCTTCCCAAGTTCAACCACTGCTTCAAAAAAAGAATACTCCACACAATGAGTGCTTGGGTTAGCAGGAAAATTGATGACCAAAGCTTTGGGCTTCGGCCAGCTTTGATTAATGGCTTCCTCAACTGCCAAGAGGAATTGGGCTTCATCAATTAAAGGAATCTGTTTCACATTGGCGCCAGCGATAATAAAGCCATAAGTATGGATTGGATAAGCGGGATCAGGAACTAAAACAGTATCTCCAGGACCTGTAATAGCAAGGGCTAAATGAGCCAGTCCCTCTTTGGAACCAATGGTTGCCAATATTTGGGTTTCACTATTAAGGGTTACGCCATAATTTCGCTGGTACCAGGTGGCCATGGCCCGACGTAGCCGGGGAATACCTTTTGACATCGAGTAACGATGAGTATCTGGTCTTTGCACCGCTTCAATAAGTTTATTGACTATGTGAGGAGGCGTGGGTTGATCCGGATTTCCCATGCCAAAATCAATGATATCCTCTCCCCGGGCTCTGGCCTCACTTTTTAGTTGATTTAACGTATTAAAAACATAAGGTGGTAATCGTTTGATACGGGGAAATTGACTCATAAAATTGGCCTCTGTGATATACTGTTAGCAACTATAACCTAATGAAAATTTTAAAACCATGCAAATCAATTTAGAAGCAGCGGATCCAAATGCCGTTCAAGGATACAGCGATAATAAAATCCAAATTAATTCTATTATTTATGAAAACAGTTTAATTGTTTCTCGCGAAGAAATCATTACGGATTTGACAATAAAAAACATTCAGGACATGGATGAATCGTTTATGGATTTGCTACTCCAGACTAATCCAGAGTTGATAATCATTGGACATAGGCAGCTGGGTAAATTTCCCCCAATGAATATCGTCACCAAATTATCGCAAAAGCAAATAGGAATTGAATGTATGGAGTTTGGCGCAGCCTGCCGCACTTATAATATTTTGCTGGGCGAAATGCGTTCTGTGGTGGCAGGCTTTATTTTGTAATTATATCTGTCTTCTGGCTTCGAGAACATTAGGTATTTGCTCCATTTTGGTCAGTAATCGCGATAAACTGTTTAACCCATCAATTTCAATGGTCAGGGTGATGAACGCCAGATTTTCCTGTTTGTTGCTTTTTGTCTGGAATGAATATACATGCGCCTTTTCATTTGAAAGTAATGAAGTTATATCTTTCAAAAGCTCAGGACGATCATATGCTTTAACCAATAAATCCACTAAATAATTTTCACGCGTTGAACTTCCCCAGGATACTTGCAAGAAACGCTGTTTTTGCCGCTCACTGGCATGGATGATATTAGGACAATCCCGTCTATGAACGGACACGCCACGCCCTACTGTGATGTACCCTAACACATCATCTCCAGGAACGGGTTGACAACAGCGGGCCATGAACGTGAGAAGATTACCCACTCCTTCAATACAGAGATCACTGCCGGTTATTTCCGGTTTTAAATGCTGGCTTCTAACAAATTTGGTACTATTTTCTTCTGAAGTTTCGGGGGGAGTCAGTTTATTAACAATTTGCCCCAGTTTAATGTCACCGCGCCCAAGGCTTGCATAGAGATCATCCGTTTTCTTAAAATGAAGTGCGTTCACAACATCGTTTAAGCGCTCCAGTTTCATGCCCAAAGATTTAAGCTCTTTTTCCAGTAATTCTCGGCCATCACGTACATTATCGTCATAATCCTGCATTTTAAACCAATGCAATACTTTGGCTTTTGCCCGTGCTGTTTTTAGATAATTCAGGTGAGGATTAATCCAGTCACGAGACGGCTTAATTTCCTTACCGGTTAATACTTCAACCTTATCACCCGTTTTTAATTGATAGGTAAGCGGTACTATATGTCCATTTATTTTGGCACCTCGGCATCGATGTCCTAAATCGCTATGAACATGATAAGCAAAGTCCAAAGGGGTGACACCGTGCTGGAGATCTAACACGTCACCATCAGGCGTAAAGACATACACTCTGTCTTCTAAAAATTCAGTGGCTATATTTTCTGCAACGCCCCTGTTGGTGGCCATTTCCTGGTGCCATGCCAATACGTCTCTTAGCCATTCAATTTTTCGCTCATGACTTTCTTTATGTTGTACCCCGCCCTCTTTATATTTCCAATGCGCTGCAACCCCCATTTCGGCCAGATCATGCATTTGAAAGGTTCTAATCTGAATCTCAAACGCTCGTCCTTCGGGGCTCTCAACTGCGGTATGTAATGATTGATACCCATTGTTTTTGGGATTGATAATGTAATCATCAAACTCCGCCGGTATTTGTTGCCACAATGTATGCACCATCCCAAGCACTTCATAACATTCTTCTTCAGTATCAACTAATATACGCACTGCAGTAGCATCATAAATCTCATCGAGCGACACATTCTTGCGTTTCATTTTTTTATAAATGCTGTGAATATGTTTAGAGCGACCATATACGGCGCAATGATGAATACCCGATGCCTGGATTTGATGATTCAGCTGTTCTACGATGAGATTAACAAAATTGTCACGCTCCAGTCTTTTGGCCTTTAATCCCTTAGCTATCGCTTTATAGTCTTCCGGATGCAAGTAACGAAAGGCTAAATCCTCCATTTCCCATTTGATCGCTCCAATACCCAGCCGATTAGCAAGTGGCGCATAAATTTCCATCGCCTCTGTCGCTAACTGTTGGCGAATACTTTCAGATAAATGACCGGCGGTTCTTAAGATACATAAACGCTCAGCTAATTTGATTAAAACCACGCGAACATCATCAACCATGGCTAATAACATCTTGCGAATGTTATCAATCTGATTTTTGTTTTGCGGGTATTTGTTTAATACCTGAAAATTGTTCATGGCACTCATTTTTTCGATGCCTTTAACCAATTTCGCGATATTGGGTCCTAACTGCTCCTCGACTACATCCAGGGGTAAACCTGCATAATGCACATTTTCAAATATAATTGCGGAGGCCAGAGTTTCCTGATCCACTTCCAGATCAGCCAATAAATCGGCCATAGCCAAACCTTGTTGCAAACACGTCTCACCGGTCTCGGTGGCATGGTCCTGGCCAGCTAATTGACTTAACGTACAGGCGTTGCGAATAAGTTCAAGATTTTCGAGGTAGCCCTTAGCGCCGAGCTGATGCAACCAGAGTTCTACATCTATACTGCCATCCGATAATAACGGAGTAGTATCTTTTACCCTAACCATTCATATTATCCTTTTTCAAATAAGGCTATAGACTCAACATGCGCGGTGTGAGGAAACATATCCATTACACCAGCCTTTATGAGCACATAGCCTTTTTGATTTACTAATACATCTGTGTCTCTGGCTAATGTAACCGGATTACATGAGACATATACGATGCGCTCAGGATTTAAAATATCTATCTGTTTTACAATTTCCAACGCACCCGACCGAGGAGGATCGATTAACACTTTGTTAAAAGATTGACTTACCAGTTTACTGACTTCTGCCACATCATCAAGATTGGCAGCATAAAAATCAACATTATTAATTCGATTTTCAGAAGCATTCATGTAAGCTCGTTCAACCATTGTTTTACTGCCCTCAACACCCACAACCTGGGCACAAAATTTTGCCATGGGCAGAGAAAAATTACCTAACCCACAAAATAAGTCTAGCACCTTATCCGAACTTTTTAATGCCATAAGTTCTATCGCTAAATTTACCATTGATCGGTTTAATGCAGCATTCACTTGCGTAAAGTCAGTTGGATGAAATTTAAAGCGAATATCAAACTGGGGTAATTGATAAGTTAAATATTCACTTGATTGGGGAGGATAAAATAAAGAGACGGTATCAGGGCCTCCAGGCTGGAGAAATATTTTGTATTGATAAGCCTCAGCAAAGGTTACAATTTTTATTTCATCATTTGGCGACAGTGGAGTCAAGTTGCGTAATATCAATGCAATTTCGTCATCTCCCGCGGCTACTTCAATTTGGGCGATGCAATGTTTGTCTTCCATCGCATCAATCAATCTTCTGAGTGGAATGATATCTGCGTCAAGTCGAGCATGTAACACGGGGCATTCACTAATTTCAGTAATATAGCGCGGATTATTACGCTCACGAAATCCAACCATCGCCATTTGTTTTTTTTCAACAAACCGTACGCTTAATCGCGCTTTATTTCTATAGTTCCAATGAGCGCTTTTTAAAGGTGGTAATATAATTTGCGGTTGTGTACGGCCAAAACGGGAGAGTAAATCAAGTAACTGATCATGTTTGAAATGAATCTGCTCTTGCTCGCTAAGATGCTGTAAGGAGCATCCACCACACATCTGGTAATGTGCACATCGAGGTTCCACCCGTAATGGAGACGGTTCGATAACAGAAAGCAATCGCCCCTCATCAAAATCTTTTTTAACTCGAGTGTAGTGAAACTCTACCATTTCATCAGGTAACGCCCCGGGAATGAACGTAGCCTTACCATTAATACGAGCGACTCCTTTGCCATCATTACTTAAATTAACAATTTTTGTCGTGTGAGGAGTTGCTTCTGGTCTTGATTTAGTTCTTTTCATTTAATATGTTCCCGAAAACCTGTTACTAAAATAATTTTTT
>JAUXYG010000209.1 GCA_030694525.1 Legionella sp.
AGATTCAAACCCTGACCTTTTAAGAGCTCATTTAATCTTAAGGATAAGTGATGCTAATAATAAAATAATATATAAAAATGAAACACTTGCAGAAATAATTCAATCTCGTCTCGATCTGACGACAATTTGTGCTAAATTTAAATTGAATTTTCCTATATTTGATTTGCTCGAGTTTTGGAATAAAACATGTAAAGAAGCCTCCGAGGTAACGGTGCTGTTTATAATGCAAAATCAAATTGAATATATATCTGATGATGAAATAACGATACTCGTACTCGCTTATATTAACTTGCAGTTTTCGACTAAACTTAAAGAGCTTGAAGAACGTTATGACGAGAAAGCAGTCATCGCATCGATAATCCAACGGCAATACTCAGAATTGGAAAAACAATCTTGTTTAGAGAAAATTAAAGATTTGACTGGTTTAACTCAGTGGAAGTCAAGCAATATCAAGGGATTGAGTATTATATTAGAGTCAAACGATAGGGAATATGCGAAAGAAATTACTAAATCACTAAAAACAGTGGATGCATTTAAAGTAACTTTAAAAGTATCAAATGGTCCGATGCCATTTATTATATCGATTAATGAGATTAATCCTGTAAAACTTTTAAATACCAGGAATCATGAATTACTCAAAATATGATAGAAAAAGAAGTGATTACAAAATTTAAACACTAGAAACTCCTTTTTCTTCCGTGTCTTACTTTATACACGCCATACAGACGACCTTAAGACGACGACGTTCTAGCTGGATGCCGCGCGTAAAGCGAGGAATGTAAGTATGTTTGATTTAACAATACTCATTTAGATGCGGTTGTCCTGAATGGATGCTGTTAAAATTGCCCTCTTAATATTTGCTTAAGATTTTTTTTGTACAATAAAAGAATGCATAATATTAAATCTTACTCCGATGCCTCTTATTAGTTATAATCAATTAAAAAAAGACCTCTCACCAAATAATAATTTATTATCGCCTTATGGAATGGCCATGGCGGTGAGTCAATTAACCGAGCATGCGACGGAGAAAGGCCGAGAGTTTCACTGCCTCGTGATTGATCGTGATAATTCACCTGATGAATTGGAGCATCTCTTGGCAGATGTTAATTTAATAAATTTCGATACCCGTTTTCAAATCGTGTATCGAACAAAGCATCATTGGTCAACTATGGATGTGCAAATAAAAAATGGCCAAATTAACTTTTTTCTTTTAGACGCCGCAAATTCATTAATATACACACTTGATGCTATGGTTACTATCAATAAAATTTGCCCCAGAGCTCAAATTACCTATTGTCCCTCTTTCATGCAAAGAGATACAGACAATTGCGCCTATTTTGCTCTGGACGATGCTTATAATTTATCTAGAATGAATGATCTTCATGAGGAAATGAAGCCCTGTGTCACTAGAGGAGCTTATGGTGATTATAAGGATTATTGTGCGTACATCGAAGATAATATAAACACTTACTCAAGCTTAAGTCCATTAATTAGTAAGTATGGGAAAGTTGAAATACTTGAAGTTGTCCAGCAGGTAAATTATATCAGTTGTCTTAACTTGCCTAAAAGTTTTGGCGCCATAATAAAAAATATTCAATCATTATCCACTTTTTCAGAACATTTTTCTGGTAAAGGATATTATCGTTTAAGTAATCATAAGTCTGTCGATGATTATGTGAAACAACATACTGAAAATAAAAGAAACAATGCACTGTTGGATAAAAAAAATAAAATTAAAGAATCTACTCTTGTTTATATGCAAAAACACCAGCATGATTATCAGGCAATTCTTGCAACCAGGCAGCAGCTTAATAAAACAATATCATTGCCAACATTGATCAATCTGCAGAATCAAATTAATCAAATGGCGTCCTATGCTCATAAAAATTTAAAGAATACTACAAGTTACCAAACAATACTTGATTTGGCGAAACAGCTCACCGAACGTACCCAAAATTTAAGAAGTCAATTAAGAACAAATCAAAATCCAAATCCGATTGATTTAGTGAGCTTTAAAAAGGATTTTATTTCCTTACTGCACGCTAATGATTCACTCATAAAAACTCATCGTAAACCCTGGAAAGTTGTTGTAGCTAACCTATTGTTAGCCTTAACCGGCGTGGGTGCACTGGTGCTTGCATGTCAGTCTATAGCGCAACAAAGACTTGCATTATTTTTTAATAAAACGAGACGAGAACGGCATGTAGAAGATATAGAGGGTAGTCTCAAAGTGATTCAAAGCCTGCCGGCGTAGGCTCAATAGCACAACTATTTAGTCAAAATTTTAAGAAGAGCATAGAGCCAAGGTATTGTAAGCAGGAAATCAGATACAGTAGTGTTAGCAAGAATTGGTCGAGGAGGGGGTAGGGCACATCCTTGTGATTAGGCTTCATCCTTGATGCCTTGAAAAATCCTTTTAGGGACATCCTTTGTCCATCCTCGTGATTAAATCATATCAAAATGAGAGTAAAAATCATCCCAATCTGGTCTTAAAGTGACGTAAGATATTTCTTATATAATTCGATGAAATCGCTGCGGCAACCAGAAAAGACACATTTTAACGGGGTAAATATGACAAAAAGTGCAAATATGAACTATTATTGATTAATAATCAAATACCTGAAAACAGGATTTATTATGACTGTTAACTGTATCATTGATTTAATAGTAATTAAAAACGAAAAAGCATACATTGTTTTCGAAGACGATCATTTTATCGCTTTTCTTGACCATCATCCTTTATTTCATGGCCATACTCTGCTTGCTCCAAAGCAGCATTTTACTACCTTATACGATCTCCCGGCCCATTTGGTACCGCCTATGTTTTTATTAACCCAAAAATTAGGGAGAGCGGTAGAAAAAGCCATGCGGGCTGAGGGAAGTTTTATTGCGATGAATAATACAGTGAGCCAGAGTGTTCCTCATCTTCATGTTCATATTGTTCCGAGAAATAAACGTGATGGATTAAAAGGATTTTTTTGGCCTCGTACTCGATAAAGTGATGAGTTTCAAATGTGCGAAGTACAGGAAAAAATCAAAGAGGAATTACGGCATTTTATTCCCAAGTCATCATGAATTACCTTTTGATTTCTGCATCAACAGGGATTCCATTTTGTAACAAGACCACTCCTTTGGAGAGGGCCGGGATCCGCGCACCGGGTGTGATGTAGCCTACAACATTTAAGGGATCAGTTGCTGACAAATTAATAATTTCATTGCTTTCTGGATTTCTTTTGATTGCGCGTAACGATTCTACAGCTTGTGGCAGGGCAAATTGTTCGCCGATAAACCCTGCGACAAAATATCCACCTCTGATTTCTCCCTTATCCTCTAATCGACGAAATCCACGTAATAAATCTCGCCACCTGGGGATATTCTTTTCTCGCATCATCAAATCGCGAAATACCACCCCATATCTTTTTAATAATAACCAACACGCAGCCTCTATTTGTTTATTCGAATCCTGAGGGGTATTGGTTTTAAGTAAAGACCATCGACCGGTACTGTACTGATGTCGCGTGATCCGACGACGCTTACGGGTTAACCGTCGATGAGGGTCAATTAAGGATCTCAGATTATCAAACGAATCTGCGGTAGCAATTCCGGAGGATACGAGTTCCCACAAGCCTAATTCCACTTCGGACTTGAGATATCCCACTCCTTGCACAATATCGTTGAAAAAAGAGGCACCATGGGCTTTTAAGTAAAGAGCAATACTCTGTGCTTTATAATTTAAATGGACTAAATTGTCTTCGTTGGTAAATTCTTGCGGCCTGGATATCCATTCGGAAGTATCACGAATAAAAAAGGTTATAGGGGCCACACTGGTGGGTAAGCTGCGTTTAATTTTGGTGGAATCGGGATCGGAATCAGAAGTTAATGAAGAAAGTCTTCCCCATCCAATAATCCCCATCATACACAATCGGTCCAGTACCTGAGGATCATAATGCTGCATTCTTTTGGGTAATATGGTGGACTCCCAGGCTTTTGCAGGTAACTCAAAACCCTGTAACTGTTCAATGATGGCCAAAAGTCCCTGTTCACCCGCTAATTGAGTACCTGGGGTTATATGTTGCCAGGTGAGTAACCAACGAAGAAATTGCGTGCCACTTACGGGTTCAATTTCCTTGCGTAATCTTCCTAAAGTCAGTTGATGAATACGGGCTAATAAACGTCGTTCGCACCATTCCTCTTCGGTAAAGATAGAGAAGTGACCGCGTAAAATCAAACCAGTCGCTTCAATGCGTAATAAGGCCTGATTAATCGAAGATTTGTTCAGAGCAAGGAGCTCACTTAATTTATCAGCAGTTGTGGGGCCTAGAAAGAACATCCAGTGACGAATCATGTGAAAGATACTTTCTTCTTCATCTAAAGGGTTGGTTTCAATTTCTTGCAACTGTTGGTGAAGTACGGCTTCCGGGTAAATTATTTTGAATGTTTGCGCTTTATCTACCGGGTACCAAAATAGCTGATTGTCCACATGCGCTGTACCTGCACGCCCGCCTGAGAGCAGCTCCTTAAAATAGGGCTCCCAAAGTGCTTTTGATTTTGCAAACTCTGCATGGTTCGCTGGAAACGCGGTTAACGTGAGCAGGGTGTCATGCAATTCATCGACTGATCGAACATCAGGCCAGGCCTGTCCTGTAACCGTTTTAATCGCCTGAATATCTAATTTACCCAAATGTTCCAATACATTTTTGGGTAAAGTACGTCGCATTTCAACTGCACGAGCACGTCGCTCCTCCAACGGCGCATCATCTAAAAAGGCATAAGGATTCGCATTTAATATTTCATGAGTAAATACGGAGGGAGTCGGAGTCTCTACAGCAATGCATTTAATTTCTTTATTTTTTATGTCGGTTAAAACTTTAATAAGTCCTTCTAAATCCAGCGCTTCATGTAAACAATCTTTCATGGCCTCATTGATTAAAGGATGGTCTGGTAGTTCTATGTCTTTACCACCGAGATTGTCCTGACAGGCGGCAGCATCAGGAAAAACTGCAGCCAGCAAATCCTCTGAGCGCATGCGAAGGATATTGGGCGGGATTTTTTTACCGTTTCTAAATCGTATCAAAGCCAGAGATCTGCTTGCATCCCAACGCCAGCGTGTATTAAATAAAGGGGATTGGAGTACTGCTTGAACCAGCACATCGAGAATACTGTTCACATGAAGGTAATGAAACACATCCATTAACGGAAAGCTGTGTTGTTCGGTTAAGGCTATATTCAAACCATTATCGGTGGCGGATGCCTGCAACTCAAAATTGAAGGTGCGACAGAAACATTTACGTAACGCTAAACCCCAGGCTTTATTAATACGCGCCCCAAAGGGGGAATGGATAATCAGTTGCATCCCACCGGACTCATCAAAAAATCGCTCGGCAATCAGCGTGTTTTGTGAGGGAACCTCACCAAGAAGCGCTCTGCCTTGTAAAAGGTATTCAATGATTTGCTCCGCGCCAAAATCATCTACCTTACTGTTTTTCTTCAGCCAATCGATGGCGTCCTGGGTTAGCGGATTATTATGCAAATCCTCATCCGGTGAGTAAGTTAATTTTAATTTATTACTCACTATTTGGCGGATATTGGATACATTTAAAGAGAGTTCATCGGTTCTGGCAGGAGCTTCTCCTATCCAAAAGGGTACACTTGGTGGGGCCCCATGAGCATCCTCTACGATTACACGGCCGGAACCACTTTCAATACGACGAATATTCCAGGAGGTACTACCTAATAAAATAATATCGCCACGGTTACTTTCTACGGCAAATTCTTCATCAAGAGTTCCAATAACCGTACCAGCCGGTTCGGCAATAACTGTAAATAAGCCATTATCAGGGATTGCTCCACCATTCATAATCGCGGTAAACCGACTTCCGCGTCTCGCTTTAACTAATCCATTTATTTTATCTCGAAACAGGTAAGAGCTGTAACGCCCCCGAGACCCTTCAATTCCTTGCGTTAGCATTTCTAAAAGAGTATTGAATGTATCGCGGGTTAATTCTTTATAGGGGTAACTTTTTTTAACCAGCTTATATAAATCCTCTTCCAACCAGTCATTGGTGGCGCAACAGGCGACAATTTGTTGCGTTAATACATCCAGTGGTTCTTGTGGAATAATTAACTGATCAAGTTCTCCATTACCAATGGCATAAACTAAAGCGGCGCATTCAATTAATTCATCAAGGGTGGTTGCAAAAATGCGTCCTTTGGAAATGGCACCATGCCAGTGCCCGGCACGACCGACTCGCTGGAGCATCACGGCTATAGATCGAGGGGAGCCTAACTGACAGACTAAATCAACCGTGCCAATATCAATTCCCAGCTCGAGTGATGCCGTTGCCACCAAAGCTTTTAATTCACCATTTTTCAATTTGGTTTCTGCGGCTAATCTCAATTTGCGCGATAAACTCCCATGATGCGCCAGAACCTGATCTTCTCCAAGCCGTTCGGCTAGATGATGGGCTGTTCGTTCAGCTACTCTGCGAGTATTGGCAAAAATCAGAGTGGAGCGATTTTGCCTTGCCAATTCTGCAATACGGTCATAAATCTCTTCCCATTGATTATTTGATGCAACAGGCCCCAATTCACTAGGAGGTACTTCTATAGCTAATTCAAGATGTTTGGCATGTCCTATATTCACTATAATGGGATCGGGGCGTTCATTCCCTGTGAGGAAATGCGCCATGGTGGTGATGGGTTTTTGCGTTGCTGAGAGTCCAATTCGAACAGGTATCTCTGTCGTGATTGCTTCTAATCGTTCGAGTGATAAAGAGAGATGAGTGCCGCGTTTATTATTTGCCAAGGCATGAATTTCATCCACTATCAGCGTTTTGACAGTGGTTAAAATAGCTCTGCTTTTTTCGGCAGTAAGTAAAATATATAAAGATTCTGGGGTAGTTACCAAAATATGAGGGGGTTTTTTCAGCATAAGCTGCCGATCTTTGGTTGGAGTATCACCTGTGCGCACTGCAACAGTGATTTCACTCATCAATATCCCTCGACTCTGGGCAAGCTCAAGAATTCCATTCAAAGGAACCATCAGATTCTTTTGTACGTCATTCCCAACCGCTTTTAAAGGAGAAATGTAGAGCACTTCGGTTTCATCACCCAGAGTGCCGGCAATTGCCTTTTTTACCAAGCGGTCAATACACGTAAGAAATGCAGCAAAGGTTTTCCCTGACCCAGTAGGGGCGGAGATTAATGTGCTTTTCCCTGCTAAGATAGAAGGCCATCCTGTTCGCTGGGGTTCAGTGGGTAATCCTACATGGTTAATGAACCATTCACGTACCAGAGGATGCGCCCAATGCAGATCATCATTCATTGGCAAGACGCTCAGAGTTAATTATAAGAAATACTGCAGAGTGATTTATCTAATTATAACTCATATTGTTATATTATGTTCATAATGATTAGTTATATAAACCTTTGTATTCCCATGAAGGATATTAACATCTTTAGGGTGCTGCTGCTCTCACCACCTGCTTGTCCGAGGCCAGAGGATGGCAGTTAAGAGCAAATTTTTGTATAAATGAGCCATACCGGACTTATTTTAGATAATTAAATATCAATAACCATCTTTAGGGCGTGTTACAAATCTCCCCCCACCACCTATGTGCCTCGGCTTGACCGAGGCATCCAGTAGGATGCTCAGTGAAGAGAAATTTTTGTATAAATGACCATACCGGACTTATTTTAGATAATTAAATATCAATAACCATCTTTAGGGCGTGTTACAAATCTCTCCCCACCGCCTACGTGCCTCGGCTTGACCGAGGCATCCAGTAGGATGCTCAATGAAGAGAAATTTTTGTATAAATGACCATACCGGACTTATTTTAGATAATTAAATATCAATAACCATCTTTAGGGCGTGTTACAAATCTCTCCCCACCGCCTACGTGCCTCGGCTTGACCGAGGCA
>JAUXYG010000002.1 GCA_030694525.1 Legionella sp.
TTTGTTCAGTTCATTTAAAAAGGTATCTCGGATATCCTTAAGCTGCTCGGGGGCAATGAGTGCGACTGGAAATTTTGCATCGTTTTGGCCAAGCAATCTATGTTCTTTTAATAGTTTTAAACTATTGATTTCTGTTAGTGGGTCAATCTCTTCTAATATATCAATCAGCTGGCTAAGCTGGGTTTCTTTAGGGAAAAAAAGTTGTAGGGTAATATGATAGTTGTTACTACTCTCGCCAATCTCACCTAAGTTACTGTTATGATATAAAAATTGGTCTCTTCTCTTATTAAGTTCGTTTATCACCCTCTCATCTTTAATGGGGATTTGTAATGCCACACTGAAATCCTTAAATCTTTCAGATATTGAAATTTTTTTACCATTACTAAGAGTTATATTCATAATCAAAACACACTTATTAAACCAAAACCATATCAAGGTAAGATATGCCTTGCCTTTTATAGCTTATAAAATTGAAGCTATGTATGAGAAAAAAAACAGTATAATTTATGTTCAATATATAGTCAATATGCTTTAACACAGCAATGCATTAACAAGCATCTGATATGGATAATATTTGCGTCATTTAGTGTTTATCTGCTAAAGCACCAAGATGTGAAAAACAATTTTCCTGAGCTTGAAAAGATATTAATTGATTCATGAAGACTTAGTAAGCCAATTTTTTAGAAATCGAGTAGGGCGACCATTTCAATTAATCTTTAAGAGAACGACTTAAGTGGTCTAAAGGCCAAACGACAAAAATATCGCCATCTCGAGCAAACTCTAATTGCGGCCTCTAATCCTGCTCGCTTGATTTTGCTCCCGGTAATTCGATCATCAAAGATTCATTTGCAACCTGCATTTTTCAATGCATCGTGCTGTCAGTTTAATTTTGATCATCTGTGGAGACTCGAGCATATCTAATAAGAATACTTTTTGAGTTTATCTCGTAAAAATCTGTAATAAATTAACTGAGAATAGTTTATAGTATTTAATTACTGGTTTGCGCCATAAATTAGGGTGAATTTAGATCGGCTTAAAAGTAAAGAACCTCCCCCTTTTATTTTATCCTATATTTGTAAAGTATGGTAAATTTTACAAATCGAGTTAGTGATAAATCTCTTAACATTGCTGCTATAGAAATTATTATTGAACTTTATGAAGCAATTTATGGTGGTGGCGGAGCAAGATACTCCGGAAGGAGATGAGCTTGATGTACTACTTGTTCTTATTGAGGGGTATGAAAATAAAGAATTATCCAATGCCCCATCTGATTCTGTTGATGCCATCAATCTTTTAATGGATCAGATGAATTTAACTTGTAAAGATTTGGAAGCTTTTCTTGGTCCTAAAAGTCGCGTTAGTGATGTTTTAAATAGAAAACGTAACTTAACCCTACCGGAAATTATCAAATTGCATAAAGGATTACATATACCTTATGAGAGTTTAATTGAAGAGCGCTATTATCTTTAAAATTAGTTTCTAATAATTACATCAGATATGAGCTTATAGAAAAAGGAACGAAGATGGAAGTACCACAGTGTGCGACCGTATCTGCTTCTATAAAGCCAACTTGTTTAGAGTCCCACTGATTTGTACTAATCGGAATATAGTAACCGTGCTACTGCTTTTCGATGATAACCATGGGGTTTATACGCTTTTTAACCGCTCGATTACCTCGGCCATAACGATAACGCTCTGATTTTAAATATAAATCTATGCTAACGGCTCCCATTTTTGCTCCTCCCTTCGGCAACAGGTAATTTGAGGCAATTCGAGAGGGTATTAGATAATCGTGGATTTAATAAAACCTTAAGAAAAAGCTGTATAATAGGACACTTTGTTAAATAGGCAATCTTTTGGTTTTATTGAGAGGTTATTACAGTTTAAACATTAAGATAAATTAACAACATACAGGTTTTATTCATGAAGTCTAATTTAGAATTAAATGCGAGCAGCAACGTAGAAAATTTAAAGTTTCAGGAATATATTACCAAAATAAAAGAAAACGCCCCAAATAACGAACTTGAAAAAATTTCTTCAGAAATAGATAAAAAATTGATTTTAAGTTTAGAAAAACTTAAAGAACTTGCGCACGCGATAACCCACAATACAAATATAACAGGATTCAATTTCCGCATGCTCGATGGTTTCGTGCTATTAGATGCCATGAAGCAATCCTATGGATTAGATAGTTTTAGCTATTCCTGCTATACAAAAGAAGCTTTACCCTATATCCAATTTATTAAAAAAACTCTCGAGCGTAATTATTATGCTATCGCAAGTAAAGAATCTGCTGAGTTATCGAAGTGGCGGAAAAGAAATTTTGAAGGAATAAGATCTTCTTTAAAAGATGTCTGCTGGATAACGCTTTTAATTTGCACAAAACTTTTGGGATTGGTTTTTAGTCATACCTTAGGTATGGAAAAAATACTAAATTGGGCCACAGTAAATTGGTCCACCAGGGAGTATAATACGAAGAACCTATGGTTTATGCCTACATTTATGATAGAGCATAACATACCCTCTAAAGAGTATGGGTTTTCGATGGAATATGATATTCATCACATAACTAATCCAATTGCTGCTCAACTCACTTTTATTAATTATGCAGCAACCAATATAGGCAAAATTTTAGGTTTGTCATTAGGTTCTATTCTTGCTGTAATAGTTGCGATGCCTATTTGTTTTATCCGTTTTGTAACTAAGATAAGAAGTGAGAAACAGTTTTATCGAAATTTAGCAATTGAGCAATTTGAGAGGTTTAAAGATAAAAATTTATCCCTTATTCAAGACATAATTACTCATAACATTGCAGAGCTGCCTGATTTATTTGACTCATTATGTATCCAATTTCCTGAAATTAAAAAGGAAATTCTTTTAAAAGTAGAAGCAGCTTTAAATGCTCTTTGTAGTGAGCAGCAGATTCAAAGTTTTATATTAGGTAAAATTTACTTATTCTCAGAAGATACGGAAAAAGCATATTCTGAATTTTGTAAACTAAACAGTGGTTTGGACCAGATAAATTTGCTAAACCCTATTATATTAGATGATACTGAAAATAATTTTAATATTTTTTATGAAATGGGAAATATTGCTTTTAATATGAAGCATTGTAAGCATGCCAAACTATTTTTTGATTTTGCCAAGGAAATTGCGGCTTCGGCTGAGATGAATGATAGGGTATCTGATTGCGCCACCATGCTGGAAGTGGTTAATTCTAACCTTTCTGGCTCTACTTATTCTATCATTAAACGATTCATTGAATCAGGTTATCTTAGTGATAAAGAAATAGAAAACTCCCAAGAGCCATATTTTGATAAATTAAATAAAACGCCTTCTATACAATTGAATGAATGTGAACATGATTTTCAAATTGGTTTTTATACATGTCCATGAATCAGACTCATTACATTAGCCAACTAATTTAGACTTGTAATTGAACTGATGGGACTTAATAATTGTTTAGCATCCGCCCTACTCTTTTTCTAGAGTGCCTTAGTATTTCTAAGCCATACGCCCTTAAAAAAAACCAACATTCCGTGATCTCGATGCTGGCTAGCAATTCTCAACGCTTCTTTATGATGCAATTGTATTTCATTCGGTTTTGTCTTTATATCCTCTAAAAGTGCTGAAAATTTTTGAACTTGCTTTGTCCTCTAGGAATTCGGTCCATCTGCTGAAAGATTAGTTCCCACTTTAAAAATGTAATCGCCATTTCACATACCATCCCTAACAATTCAAGGGCTAAAACCGTCTAATCATCAATAGATAGTTCCGACTCTTAGCAATCCCGACACGTAATAAATACGTGTCGGGTTAAAATGTTATAAACTAACCTTGTTTTCATGGAATGCAATTTCATAACGGCTCTTACGTGAAGTTTCTTCGCCATACAGATTACCTAGGGTCTGATTCCAAAGAGTAATACAACTTTATATAATATTTTTTCTACTTCCATAAAACGTACTTGCCGGTTATTTTCTATAACCAGTTCAATGTACTAGACTATTAGTAGACGGAAGAAAAATTGGGGAGTATTGATGAAACAATTGATTTTACATCCCACAGACATCAGCCAGTGGCACGCCTTGGTGAATGAAGCTCAGGCCTCCTCGCGACTTGTATTAAATGAAAATACAGAAAGTTATCTGGTATTTTTACTCATGCGATTTGCTCATGGGGCTAAGCTTATTGATTCCATACTGGCGATGGACTTTCTTGATTCCGTACGAAAACCTCGTTCCTTACAATTAGAGAAGTTGAAAGAAGTTGGCGATAAGAGCTTATTGTTTTGCGGACTATTCCCAGGGATTGCAGCACGGCGTCATGTCAGTCTTAGTTATTTTTCCGATTTAGGGCAGGCCGCGTATTTGACGGTAAGTGAATTACATGAAAAGAAAAATGCGGATTTATATTTTGAGCTGAGCGCTCAATTTACTACACTCCAGCAAATTTTGCAGGCGATGCGGGGCGAATATTTCAATGCAGCCTTTAAACATTGTGACATTTTAGCCTCTGGTAATTTAACTTTGCAATAAAGTCACCTGCAAAGCCACGTCTTTTTTTGAGCCTGTCATTTGAGGTCTATAACTGAACTTATCTCAAGTGGTGCACTTTATAATATTCCTACTAAACTTATTTCATGTAACAAATGGAATTCTAATAATGAAGACTAGAGCAGTCGTGTTATCCCTGTGCCTTTATTTTATTTGTTCCCCATTAAGTTTTGCTGCAATAAAAGTTGGAACTTTATTTTTCGACCCACCATTTGTACTTTCTGTTGGTCAAGGTTTCGATAATGATTTTATGCGGTTATTGTGTAAAAAAATGAATGAAGAGTGCATCAGTATTCCTATGGATTATCATAGAATGTATACAGCCCTGAACTCAGGACAGATTGATATTGCTATAGGGAGCATTGCGATATCACCTGCCAGACAACAAAATTATATTTTTAGCTTGCCTTATATGTTAAGTAAAGTGCAGTTTATGACTCTGAAGCATGGAATGATCAATTCGATTGATGATTTGACTGGGGCATCCGTTGGGGTTATTAAAGCGGATAACACCGGTGGAGTTACTTACAATTTTCTCATGAACCATTATGAAGGGAAATTTGAAATCAAACGCTATAACGATATTGAGGATTTAGTAACTGCTTTAAGCAGTAACGAAGTGTCGGCAGCATTGCTTCATCGCTCCTCAGTAGTTTACTGGGTGGAAAACAGTGGTGATCAGTTTAAAGCGTTAGGAGGAATTACTACGGTTGGCGATGGAATTGGCATTATGGCATTGCCAAAAAATGAGGCTTTAATTCAGCGCATTAATAAAGTTATGGTGGGCATGGAAACTAATAATGAATACCTGAGTTTGTATAATACTTATTTTGCTGATGAATAATGCGGAACAGGGAACCACATTATTCATCAAATAAATTAGTGATGAAATATCATGGCCACATCGATAGAATCGAAACGGTATTGCTGATTACAAAAATCACAAGTCACCTCAACCACTCCTTTTTCTTTTAATAAATCCTGGGCTTCCTGCTCGCCCAGAATATTAATTACTTGTTTCATTTTTTCAGGACTACAACGACATTTAAATTGAGTGGTTCGTGCTTCAAAAAGGCGTATTTCTGTCTCGTTATACAGGCGATAGAGTAAGGTTTGATTATCTATGGTAAGCAGCTCAGGCTCTGTAACGGTTTGTCCTAATTGAACTGCATATTCCCAAAACTGTTCTCTTTGAGTGGAGTCTTGCCCTGGCATGAGTTGCAGTAACATGCCCGCGGCCATGTCATCATTAACGGCCAACCAGACTCGTGTGGCAAGCTGTTCCGATTGCGCAAAATAATGCATGAGGTTTTCACTCATCGAAGTGGCTTGAATGGGTACGGTGCTTTGATAACTTTGAGTTTGATTATTCTGATTAATGGTAAGCACCATTTGCCCTTGTAAAAAGGCCGTTGCATAATCAATAATTTCAAGGCCTTCGGTAAATTTGGCGAAAGCCCTGACGTTTAGCTCATGGTCACATTGAACCAGAAGTAATGGCAAACGTGCATCCCCCTGAAATTGAAGATTTAAGCTGCCATCAAATTTGATGCTACTGGCCAGCAGCAGGCAGGAAACGATGGCCTCTCCAAGAAGATGCTTTACCATTGGTGGGTAATTGCGTTGATTCAGGATGTCTTGATAAGATTTTTCGACATGAGCAATTTCGCCACGAATATTGGCATGCTCAAAGATAAATCGTTGTAAGGTATCGGATTCTTTCATATAAACTCATTTAAAAGGATGATTTTAGCAAATATCGTTCGTTTATCATATTATTAGATTATTTTACCTCTCATTATAGATTAGGAACATTATTGTAAAGTTCGCTCTTAAAGCAGTGTCATTCTTGGATTCAAGTATTGCTTCCCGCTACATAGAGATTATAGGTAGAGCGTAATACAGGAATCTTCACGCTACCACCAAAAAATTCTTCTTACCGTAATGGCAAATAAAAAATCCTCAACTATTCTTAAAAAACCCCCCAATAAAAATATAGGAACACTATGAAACAAAATAGCCTGCTGACCCCTTTGTTTAAAAAAATAGACAAAGTTGTTTTTGGTTTTGAAGAAATAATTGAGATTGAAAAAAAGCCAGAATACATTGAGTGCGATAATGATGATGAATATGATGCGCAACGATCAATAAATTAATGGTTGCTTAGGATCGAAAGGGTAGCGATAATGACTCTTTTTTGACCGAGGTTACCATGTTAAATAGCCAACAAATGGCCGCAGTTCGTTATATTAGTGGGCCATTGTTGGTACTCGCGGGAGCGGGTAGCGGTAAGACTCGAGTAATCACCCAAAAAATCGGCTATTTAATCAATGAATGCGGCTATGCTGCGAACTCTGTTTATGCCGTAACGTTTACGAACAAGGCTGCTAATGAGATGCGTACTCGAATAGCGGCTGTCCTGCCTGCAGCAACACGTCGGGGGTTGAAGGTTGCAACGTTTCACACCCTTGGGCTTAGCATGATAAAAAAGGACGCGGCTTTATGTGACTTGAAAAAAGGATTCTCCATTTTTGACAGTGAAGATTCTCTACAGGTACTACGTGGTTTTCTACCTGCCAATAAAGCTACTGAGCGGGACTTCATCATGCAAATTCAGCAACAGATTTCCCGTTGGAAAAATGATTTGTTAACCCCTGAAGCAGTATTAAAGCGCCCCCCTGATGCTCCTTTGTACGAAGAAGCTTCATTAATATATCCCCGATACCAGCAGGCATTAAAAGCCTATAATGCCGTTGATTTTGACGATTTAATTCGTTTGCCGGTCAGTTTACTGACCGAACACCCTCAGGTTCTCGAATATTGGCAAAATAAAATTCGCCATTTATTAGTTGATGAGTACCAGGACTCTAATACCAGCCAATATTTGCTGGTAAAAAAACTAGTAGGCGTACGTGCTCATTTTACTGTGGTGGGTGATGATGATCAGTCCATTTATGCCTGGCGTGGTGCGAAACCTGAAAATCTTGGCCAGTTACAAAAAGATTACCCCCAATTAAAAATTATTAAACTGGAGCAAAATTATCGCTCCACCAGCCGAATTCTGCATGTGGCAAATCAGCTTATTTCAAATAATGAGCATTTATTTGAAAAAAAATTATGGAGTGAATTAGGGCATGGAGAGTTACTGCGAGTGATCAGTTGTCGTGATGAAAACGATGAGGCAGAACAGGTAGTCACTGATTTAATCAGTCATAAAGTACGAGCAAGAACTCACTACGGCGATTACGCCATTCTCTATCGGGGCAATCACCAATCAAGAATATTTGAAAAGGTTTTACGGCACTATGGCATTCCATACCGAATCAGTGGTGGGCAATCCTGGTTTGCCAAGGCTGAGGTCAAAGATATTTTTGCCCACCTGAAACTATTATGTAACGAAGCGGATGATGCTGCATTTTTACGAGTGATTAACACCCCTAAGCGGGGTATTGGGGATACCAGTCTCGATGCTTTGGGGCGCTATGCACAGACTCGAGGAATTAGTTTATATGCTGCGTCAGATCACTTGGCGCTTACTGAGCCGCTTGGAGAAAAACCAAGAGCTGCCTTGTATGCTTTTAAAAACTGGATAGAAGAAATAAAAAAGCGCTTACTCGGTGGATCCGTGGTCGAGCATTTGCGACAAATGGTTGAGGACAGCGGCTATGAAGCATACATCTATGAGCAGTGCGATACGCCGGCTAAAGCACAAAAAAGAATGGATAACGTGTGGGAATTGATTGAATGGGTGGGGCGGTTATTAGCCAAGACCCCAGAACATACTCTTGCAGATGTAGTGAATAAGTTGGTTTTAATCGATATTCTTGAGCAATCTGAGGAACAGGATGAGGAAACGCTGCAGCTCATGACCCTTCACGCATCAAAAGGCTTGGAGTTCCCCTATGTTTATCTTGTTGGAATGGAAGAGGAGTTACTGCCTCATCGGGTAAGCATTGATGATGATCAGATTGAAGAAGAAAGACGGTTGGCCTATGTTGGTATTACCCGTGCGCAAAAAGGATTATGTTTTACTCTCGCGAAGCAAAGACGAAAGGGCGGGGAGCTGCATGAGTGCTTACCGAGCCGATTTCTGGATGAATTACCGCAAGACAGCCTTGAATGGTTTGGAAAGGGGGCGGAACGATGCGAGGAAAAATCTAAAAATCTTGCCAAATCCCATTTGGCAGGATTAAAGAGTTTATTGAGCTAAATAAGTATCCATCAATCTAAATGTCATATGCCGGGTACTATTATATCCGAGGATAATTGTTCCAGAAATTTAGAGGTGCGCGTCGGATCAGACTTTCCGAATAAACGATGAAGATTATAAGCGTTCTGGTTTTGCTCGTGCTTAATTTCGTTTTTTAATTCGGATAAAAAAACTTGCTCGGGATTTAGCGTGCGTAATTTAGTTTTAAACTCATCCAGACTTTGCTTTTTCTGTTGTGCCAAATGACTACTAAACGTCGCTTTATCCAGATGGTTTTTTTGATAGCGGTCGATTTGGATTATTGTGCGCTCTATTTGCCATTGTACCGATGGTAATTGTTCGTCTTTATTTACGGGAATTTCGTGCTCAACTGCATTGCCGTATTGTTTATTCCATGCCTGATTAAATGATAATACGGCACGTTGCGAATTGGTTTGTTCCGCTCTGTTCAGTTTACTCGTAGACACATCCCAAAGGGTTGCCAAAAAATAGAGGGGGCTAAATAGGAGTTTTAGAATACGGGTGGGGATATCATTTCCATGGGAATCATCTGCCTGCTCCATTCGCATTCGCACTAATTCAGAAAATGCAGGTCTCTCCTCAAATACCTCATGATTATCCTGACCAATAAAATAATGTGCATCTTCAAAACCTTCGCTAATCATCGCAAATAAAGCAGAAACAATTTGCGGCACCCCAGGCATGCGATCTGCAGTTACAGCGATACTCATTAAATGGCCTAAAAATAATAGAATACGTAAGGGAATGAGTGTTAATTTAAGAATCAGGCGGAAGGGATTAAATATTTGCAACCAGTTTTCAGCAGTCCTTAAACGACCCAATGCATCGCTCATTGTTTTATAAAAGGGCGGTGTTGCTTCCTTCTTTTTAATTGCCTCATCGACAATTTCAAATGATTCGGCGGAATTTGGAACCGTGAAAATAAATGCAGAGAGCGCGGTGATTAAAGGATTAAATACATTCATAATTACTCTTGGCATTTTGTTCATCCAGGAGAATAAAGGGCGGGCATTTGCAGCAATAGTCCACCAGGTACCTGCAGTACAAACAGTGAGTACTACTGCCAGTCCCAGTAATAAAACCGCTGTAATGGTCATAAAAACATTTCGCGCAGTCAGGCCCGATTTTAAATCATTTTTTAATTTGTTGTACCAGGTCACGAGCGTGTTGTTATTAATCAAATCAGTTATGGCATTAAAAGTGAGCATGCCATAGGCAGTTCCGGCAATAAAGGCCATGGGTACTATAAAAAGAGGCCAGGTAGCAAAAGGTATCGTGGCTAAAAACGGGATAACACTAAATACTTCGACGCTTAAATAAGTTGTCCCAAGCCCCATAAATACTGCCGAAAGCATACTAAAAACTTTGGCAAAATTAAAAATAATCTGACGTTTTTGTAATTTAAGTTGCCATTGAGCCTGATCGTGAATACTAAGCCATTGGCGCAAGCTGGTGGTATAAGCTGAGTGAGTGATGTCGGCAGGCTCATCGCTAGGAAAGAGTTGTTGGGTGAACCACTGTTCCATTTTCTTAAGCGTTTTTTCTGCCTGCTTCTTCTTTTTTCTACTCATAGGAGTTAAATGTTCATGTCCCATTGCATGCACGAGGCGTAATTGTTTTTCATAATCATGAAAAAATTCCGGGCTGTCTTGCTGGAATATCGGAAGGTTTTGCAAATACTCTCGCGCTAAATAATGTTTGATGTAGTCCGATTTGAACAGTTTATTTAAGGCTCCTTTCATATTCTGTAAATAGATCTCTCCTTCATAAGCAACTGATAAAACAAAAGCTCCTATTGCTAAAGGTAAAATCGGTAAAAGAGCATACATTCCGCCAAAACTTAAAAAACCTAAAATTAAGCTTGCTCCGAGAGTAAGGATTGCAAGAGCAAGATTTACCGGGAGTTTTTTCAAGGTTTTAAGGGATTTATTTGTTTTCATTGATTAATATCTGTTCATTAGAGAATGAGGCCAAACTTTATACCAAATGAAAATGATTATCAATAGCATTAAGATTAAATAAATGTCATTTTTTTTGTTTATATTTAGGATGCTCTACTTGCATGATTTTGTTCATCATGTAGTATCGACAGTGATTTACTAAAACTTAGGAGAAGAAATGCGTTTGAATCAATGGATGACCTATATCGCTGCAGGTCTGGTGTTCGCAAGTAATTCAATTTCTGCTGCCAATACGCCAATTCATGAGCAGCTACAGGTGCCTCAATGTTTGGCGGCCAAAGTAACCATTCCCCATGAAGTCCTGGCAGAAAATATAGAGTTTAAAATTATTGATGTATCGTCTACTGATGTCGATAACCTAACTCTGTTGGCGGATAAGGTTAAATGCGGTCATTTCGTTAACGTAAGTCATAAATTAGCTAATAACCTGACTGCAACAAAACATCAGGCAGCACAAGATCTGTTAAAGCGTCATTATAAAGAATCAATAAATAAACCGTTAAATAAAGATGTCTATGAAATAAAACATCAGGATGAGGTCAACAACGCTTTAAAAGAAGTTGTTGGGGATAATATATGGCAAACATTAACTCATCTTACTTCCTATAAAAATCGCTCTGCGACCCAAGACACAGGCGTTGCCACTGCGAATTGGTTAAATCAGCGTTTTGGCGAGATGGCCGCGCAATACGGTCGCACAGATACTAATACCTTTTTTGTTAAAACAGGATGGTACAAACAACCATCATTGGTAACGGTAATTGGTACCGACCTCAAGGCTCCAGCGATCGTTCTTGGTGCTCATATGGATACTCTGGATGGCCGTATGCCTGGTGCTGGAGATGATGGCAGTGGTTCTTCTACGATTATGGAAGCTGCAAGGGTTTTATTGGCTTCGAAAACTACTTTAAAACGTCCCATATATATTATCTGGTACGCAGCTGAGGAGCGTGGTTTGGTTGGATCGCAGCATGTGGTGCAACACTTCCTGTCCAAATCCATCCCGGTTAAAGCGGCAATTCAATTTGATATGACAGGATATCGAGTGAATGCGGAAGATCCTACCATGTGGGTATTCACCGATTACACAGATAAAGGATTGAGTAATTATGTAGCTAAACTGATTGATACTTATGTACAGGTTCCGGTTGATTACTCACGATGTGGCTATGGTTGTAGTGATCATGCATCCTGGACTGAAGAGGGAGTTCCCGCAGCATTTCCCTGTGAATCTAACTTTGATGATCACAACCCCTATATTCATAGTGCCTCTGATACTATGGATTTGTTGAGTCTTGATCACATGACAAACTTCACCAAACTGGCAGTTGCTTTTGCTATTGAATTAGCTTCTGAATAGAAATTTAGAGCAATTCTGAGTTTCATTTGTCATCCCCACGCAGGTGGGGATCCATCCAAATATTTAACAAAATGCCACTTTATTGGATAGATCCCCGCTTGCGCGGGGAAGACACCTCATTAATTCACAACTTTATTATGCAATAAAAAAATTATGAGGGGCATTTCTAAGTTTGCGTAAATATTAACCTCAAACTGTAATCTTAATGTATCTTAATAAACCATTTTTTTCAGCTTGACTTACAAGATTTTATTATTAAATAAATAACACTTAATCTTCTCTTAATAATTTGATTGTATAATTTAAAGATCATTTGTATAATAATGGACTTCCTATGAGTCTTACTATTGCTCAAAAAATTCAACTTCTAATTCATTTAATTGATAAGACGGAAAAACTGGCGCGTAAATTCGTCTTAGATTCAGCGATAAAGGATTTGCAGAAATTAAAAAAATCAATTGAGGATCCTACTCCTGACAAAGCTTATTTCGAAGATAGGCTTGAAACTTTCACAGGTACTGTATTCAAGGATTTTGGTTTAGAGTCAACCACCGAGTTAAGGAACACCTTCAAAAATTTTTTAAATCCTAGCGATAAAACAATCAAAGAGTATGGTGATTTTAATCAACTTAGTGAATCAATAGCATCTAACCTGAGTGAATTTATAAGTGATAAATTTACAATACTCAGCCCCTATCTTAAAAACTTACGCCTTAAGTTAAATAACCTGATAGAAATTAAGGATGAAAAAAACCAAAATCCTGATAAGGAGATTTTGGATCAAGGCATTTCGTTCAAGAGTTTTGTGGATTTTCTAGAAAGTCAACGCAGGCCGATTGCATTTTACAAAGATATTACACCTCGTGGACAAAAGAAAGAAGAGCGTATGTTAGTAATCATTTCTGAGAATTCTTTCAGCAAACTAATGACTGAATTTCAGGTGGGTAATTTGTATAATTTGATGTATTTAGTAAAAGGCATGGATAATCCTAAAATAGCACAAATGCTCTTTCCTTATTTTAAACTTGAAGATGAGTACAGCAAGCATCTCGTTTGGACATTATTTGCTGTTGAGGATTCTGACAATTATTGTCGTAACCAAACTATGGTTATACGCGCCATGTCATTATTCGTAAATGCAAACCAAGGTGATGCTGTGGCAGGTGCCTTTTCAACTGAATTTAACAGATTAGACATAAATCCATCAGGCGATCGCTCCGCGAAAGCTTATTTACAACAGTTTAATGCCGTTACCTCAAAGCCTGGATCTAGAAAAGATACAACAAACCCTTTTTACAACTTAATGGAAAATGTTTTATCCACAATTGATACGTTTAAGCCCATCCTAATGCTTGCCAACCAGGAATTGATTGTTCGGGATTTGGATGAAAAAACTCATAAACACATGATAAAATTTGCATTTTATATGGGCGTCGTTTGCCCTATAATTGAAAATACAACTTATACGAAGATGGTAGCTAATTGGCCTGAAAATCAAAAAGTGCAATTAAATCAAATGAGAGCTGAGTTAAGTAATGCATTTATGGTTTTGTTAGGCTTGGTTTCATTGAGTAAATTAGATAAAAACCCTTTATATACTCTCGCTATGGATGATGAGTTGCAGAAAAAGGTTACTACGGCTTTTGCATTTCACAACGATGCTGAATCACAGAAAAAGGATGAAAAAGGATTCACCTTTCATCCGGCTAAAACAGTTACCAAAGAGCGTTCGCAATCATTTGGCTCATTGGATGATCATAAAAAGGAAATAGTTAAAGAAAAACCACCAATTGACGCGTCAGTAAGTGATCCCGTTTTAAGTTCAGGCACCCCTGCACAAAAGAACCAGGGGAAAATTTTAGCGGATCAATTAAGAAAAAGAACGGGATCCGTCGTAGCACCAAAACGCGACGTGGTTAAGCCTCCTTCTCCCAAATTAACGGCATCTCAATCTCCAAATATACCTGCATCGCCTAAAAAAACCCATTTTAGGGAAAATGCGGGTATTTTTAAACCATTGAATGCATCACAAAAGACAGAGAATAATCCTCCAGAGAATAATACTAATTCTCCGAAAAAAAAATAATTTGAGCTGACTCACCCCCTCGTTACTCTTTATGAGGGGTTTTGGTCGCTAAAGGTGGGCAAAAAAATTCTGCAGTAATTTTATCTTCCGTATCCACAGTCTGTAAAATTACAGGAAATTTCCATAAGGTGTGCAGGTGTTTTAGCACATCGGTCGTGGTCTCTCCCAAAGGAACTCTATTCTGTTGCGTGTATCTTAACGTGAGTGAGCGATCCCCTTGTAAATCCACAGAGTACACTTGTATGTCTGGATCAAGATGACTCAAATTATACTGTTTGGATAATGCTTCTCTAATCTTTTGATAGCCTGGTTCATCATGAATGGCATTAACGTAAAGTTCCGGACTGCGATCATCATCAACAATATGAAATAATTTCAAATCCCTGATTAATTTGGGAGACAGATATTGGGCAATAAAACTTTCATCCTTATAATTACGCATTGCAGTGTCAAGACTGGTTAACCAGTCGGTATTGGCAAGATAGGGAAACCACTGTTTGTCCTCTTCGGTAGGATTCTCGCAAATACGTTTAATATCCTGCATCATGTGATATCCAAGTGTATAGGGATTTATGCCATTAAAATAAGGACTGTTGTAAGGCACTTGCATGATAACATTCGTATGACTTTGCAATACCTCCAGCATGAATTCATCTGTAACCAGCCCCTCATCGTATAAGGCATGGAGAATAGTATAATGCCAAAAACAAGCCCATCCTTCATTCATCACTTTGGTTTGACCCTGGGGATAAAAATATTGCGCCAGTTTTCTGACAATGCGCACAATTTCTCTTTGCCATGGTTCCAAAAGAGGCGCATTTTTTTCAATAAAATATAAAATATTTTCCTGAGGCTCTTCGGGGAAGCGAACTTTTTCTCCGTGCACCCCGGCTTGTTTACTCTGTGGAATAGTTCGCCACATTTCATTGACCTGGGATTGCATATACACTTCCCGATTTTGTTGCCGGATTTTTTCTTCCTGAATGGATAGGGCAGTTGGATGCTTGTAGCGGTCCACTCCATAATTCATGAGGGCATGACACGAATCCAAAATGGATTCTACTTCATCAATACCATGGCGTTCTTCACAATCGCTAATATATTTTTTAGCAAAAACCAGATAATCGATGATGGCATCAGCGGAGGTCCACATTTTAAATAAATAATTGTTTTTAAAAAACGAATTATG
>JAUXYG010000006.1 GCA_030694525.1 Legionella sp.
TCCAAGCTTATATAGATTCTAAACAAAATGAATTTATGAATCATCCTTTTTTTGATTTATTAAAAGAATTCGATAGTCTTGAGGAGATAAGCTACTTTGTACCCGAATTAACATTCTGGGCGATGACTTTTCAGGATATATTGCGTATCAACGAGGAAAGGGTTACCGATCCCTATTTAAAGAAAGTAGCTAGACATCATCGTTTAGAGGATGCTGGTCATGAGAAGTGGTTTTTAAGTGATAAAAAGTATATCGGTGAGTTATGTCATGATAAAGCATGTGAGTCAGATAATATAGCCTGGCTATATAGTAAAGATTCACAACTGATCAGAGATGCAGCTTATGCAATCATGTCTGAAATTTTCAGACTTGATGAAGAGATACTTAATGTAGCATTACTGCTTACGTTGGAATCTTCAGGTCATGTGTTCTTTGAAAAGGTAGTTAATCAGGTTAAGAAAACGGGCCAAGATAAAAATCTCAAATATTTTTCAAGCTCTCATCTGGAAGTGGAAATGGCTCATGCCATTTTTGAAGAGGAAATGGAGAAAAAAATATTTGAAAGAAAATTATCTATCAGTACTCGTCGAGAGGCTCTAAAAATGATTGACCGCTGCTACGATGCATTCAGTAAAATGTTTGATGGATTGATTATTGCATGCAACAAACGTATGACTCAAGCACAAGAAAGGAATCTACATGTCAACTCAATGGAATATCAAACTAATCAAGCAGTATGAAAATGATTCGGGACAAGCGTTGCTCACCGATGAGCAAACGCTTGTTTCTTTTAGTCAGGATTTTGGTCATTTAATTCATTCTAAACCTTCCGCAGTATGTATTCCAAATTCAATAGATTCCTTACAATCCCTGATTCAATTCGCCAATGAACACAAACTACCAGTAACAATCCGTGGGAAGGGTTTAAGTCAATGTGGTCAATCACTGGCAAAAGCAGGGGGACTTATCGTCTCAATGCAAAATTTTTCGCACGCTTTGCAAATGGATGATCAGGGTATTTGGGTAGAAGCAAATACCAGTTGGGCTGCCTTGCTGGATGTCTCTTTAGCGCAAGCTAAAGCACCTTTTGTCTTACCCTATAATTGCAATTTATCCGTAGCAGGGGTTCTTTCTGCTGGAGGGGTTGGGGCATCTTCTTTTAAATATGGCGCTATTAATGCCCATGTTGCTGCTTTAGAAGTTGTTGATGGATTAGGAAATATCAATCTGGTGAATGCAAGCTCTTCTCTTTTTAAAGCTTGTCTGTCAGGACAGGGACAATTTGGAATAATAACCAAAGCGTATATCCAATTAAGATCAGCAAAAAAAATGGCAAAGTCATTTTATCTTGTCTATGAAACAGAAGAACAATGGTTCAAGGATATGGCAATTATCAGGAATGAGGTGGATTATATTGAAATGTTTTGCTCACCCTCCATTCAAGGTGCAAAACTCGTAGGTGATAAGAGGGTGCCTATAGCACAATGGCTTTATGGTATGCATTTAACGATAGAATATGACGAAATTGAGCCTGAAATATCACAGTTAACACGATTAATAAAGCCCTGGAAGGTGATAAATACTCAGGTAGAATCTATATCATCTTATTTTTTAAGGCATAATTCCCGTTTTAAAATGATGGAAGCTTTGGGACAATGGAATTTATCGCATCCCTGGTATGAATGTTTTGTACCCACTTCGGTTTTAAAGCAATATCTCCCGACATTATTAGAAAAATTGCCTATTCATTATGCAAGTCTGGTGCATGTGGTTCCAATGGCAAAAAGGGGGGCGGACTTCCTGATGTTACCTGAAGATGAATCTGTCTGTTCTGTAATGATATTAAATCCTGGTGTTCCTGAGCCATTAAAAGAAAGTTGTTTTGATGCTATTAAACTGCTTGATCAATGTTTTCTTCCTCAAGGAGGCAAGCGTTATTTATCAGGATTTTTGGGATATAACATTGATGATGAATACTGGACCACTCATTTTGGAACGCATTATAGCCAATGGAATCACTTAAAAAGAGAGTATGATCCCAATGGTATTTTTAATTCTGTTTTGCATCATACGAATAGCCGGGATAAAACATTCTAAGCCAAAGCTTTTCTATTATATATCAGCAGTTTTTTGTATACTCCGATTATTAAATAATAATGGAGTGATTATGACTATTTCAATGTACAACGCATCTGTCCCTGTTTTTAAGCAAATGCTAACAGCTTTACATGAGATCCTGTCCAAGGCCGAAGATTTTACGCAAACCAATGGCATGAACCCTGAAGCTCTGCTAAAGGCAAGTTTAATTCCTGACATGTTTGATTTCATCCGCCAAGTGCAAATTGCTACAGATTTTGCTAAGGGAGTTTCAGCGCGTCTTGCGGGAATGGAAGTTCCGGTGTTTGAAGATAATGAAACCAGTTTTAAGCAATTACAAATGCGCATTAAAAATACTTTGGCTTTTATTTCTGATATTGACCCTGCAAAAATTGAAGGAAGTGAAGCGCGTGAAATTATTACTCGTCCAGGCACTCCAAAAGAAAAAAAGTTTAATGGGCAGGATTATTTAATTCATTACGGTCTGCCGCAGTTCTTTTTTCATGTGACTACTGCATACGATGTATTGCGTCATAAAGGCGTTGAGATTGGTAAACGTGATTTTATGGGACAATTTTAATACTTAATCCTTTCTCCATACCGATTATATTTAATGTAATCGGTATTCAAATATCATTTTAAACAAACTTATTGACTAATTCGTCAATTATAAATAACCATAATTTGTCAAAAAAAGTTTGACAAGTCGCGCATTTAATTATAAAAATAAAGCATGGTTTATTTAATTACCAAACCGTGAAATTAAATTGATAAAGAATAAGGGGAAATTATGAAATATCTTTTAGCCTGGTTATTAGGGATTCCAGCTGGGATTTTATTATTAATATGGCTTGTCTCTCATATTTTTTAATTAAGGATTAAATCATGAATGAATTGCCTGAAGTTTCTATAAACCAGGGTATCTCCTGGTCTGCAGTTATTTTTGGTGCCGTGATTATTAGCGGCATAAGTTTTCTGGTGGGGTTATTTAATACGGCAATTGGGTTAAGTGCGTTTACTTTAAGTGAGAGTGGGGCAATTATTGTAGCGGTTGGAGGGTTGGTCGCCATTTTGATTGGTGTTATTTGTGCTACATTTGTGGGTGGTTATGCGGCTGGTTTTTTCGGACGCTTTTATTCACCTCATCGTAATTATGGAATTGCTTACGGGTTTGCTACCTGGACTGTAGCTCTTTTTATATCGGCTTTATTGGCAACATCAATTACCTCATACATTGCAACATACTCGGATAAAATTTCTAATTCTGTTTTTGTTGTACCTGAAAATAAAGCGAATGCAACTGAGCAGGTTATTGTTGAATCAACGCCGACCACAATAGCAAAAGATCAAAAGACAGTTACGATTACGGCCACTACGAGCAGTTTGTTTTGGGGAGCATTTAGTGTATTTCTTTTATTTTCCGCAGGTGCTTTGTCTAGCTGTTTTGGTGCTTATTGGGCAATGGATTCCAGAAGGAATAATTAATTTTTGAGAATTATCTCAGGAAGTAGATATGAGCGTGCTTTTAGATTCCTGGATCCCTCGGACGTGCCGAGGGACGTAGGGGATATAGGAGTAGGGGATATAAGAAAGCAATAATTTGACGAGTTAATTATTGCAATGTACTCCTAGAGTACCTCTTCTCCTACGTCCCTCGGCTTGTCCGAG
>JAUXYG010000010.1 GCA_030694525.1 Legionella sp.
GAGGATGGACCGATTCCAAGAGAACGGGTAAAGCGGCATGGTCAACTATTTGGAACGGTTGGTCTAAATTGAATGAGCGAATAGAAGGTTTTCTAATCGCTCAGAACATCTTTATGGATAAGATGTGATCAAGAGACAGGCTTTATGCGCGGCATCCAGGGATCCTGATTAGAGCCTAACTCCTCATAAAATTGCAGCGTGTTGAATTAACCCTTTAATTCAATTGAACTTCAACTTTCTGGGTAAATCTTTTGCTCATGGTCGTAAATTATTCGGGGTTTTATAGTGAGCCTTGAGTTTCTCCGGCTATTCCTGGATGCCGCGCATAAAGCGCGGCACGTAGGGAGTATTGTGTGTTATTGAATATTTAAACTTCGGCCTAATATTACTTAATTAACAATGTTACTTAAATTAACACCCAACCAAAAATCCGTAATAAATAGTATTATTGAATAGTAACCCCCACCCCCTACGTGCCGCGCTTTATGCGCGGCATCCAGGAATATCCGGAGAAACTCAAGTCCCAATCCGTAAAACCCCTACGGCCATGAACGAAAACATTAACCTAGAAACTGAAATAATGATAAGGTCCCTTAATTTAACCTAATCTAAGCCTGATGAATTAATATTATCCTGATTATGATCAAAAAAAATTTACACTCTATTACTGATACTATATATTCACGTTTTTTCAAATTGTACTGATTAATTTTGACACACTCGACGAATCACTCAAAAAATGCATCTCTTTTTATTTGGCTAATTGGAGTATCGTTCCTTTTATTCCAGTTCTTTCTGCAACTGTCCTCTGGGATCATTGTTGGCGCGATAATGAATGAACAGGGAATGACTGCCTTGACCGCTGGGCTTTTAAGCAGCTCCTTTTATTATGTGTATACAACCTTCCAGATACCGGTAGGATTACTCTTTGATCGATACAATACCAGAACATTATTATTCGTAAATGCCGCTCTGTGTGCTATAGGATGTTTTATATTTGGAGCAGGACATTCCCTGCCCCTATTGTTTCTGGGGCGACTGGTCATTGGTGCAGGTTCTGCATTTGCTTTTATTGGATTATCTCATTTATTACGGCAGCATTTCCCACTCAAACAATATGCATTTATGATTGGCCTATCTGAAACCCTGGGTTTTACCATGACCGTTTTGGGTATGATTGGGCTGGGTTCTTTTATAACTCATTTAGGTTGGAGATTGTTCATCACCGGTGCCGGATTTTTGGGGTTATTCATTGCCTTTTTATGTTGGCGATTTATCCCGAATCATCAACCAAAAATCACTATTTCTCATAATTATAAAAAACAATTACTGTTCATATTAAAAAATAAATTAGCCTGGGTTAATGGCCTATTTGTCTGTTTGGAGTTTTCTGTCATTACTGTATTTGGTGCCATGTGGGCTGTTCCTTTTATTCAGCTAAAACTGGATTGCACGATTAAAGTTGCAAGTATCCTAACCTCTATGATTTTATTAGGAGCAGGCCTGAGTTGTCCTGTATTTGGACAATTATCGATGTATTTTAACAAGCGTAAGCCGTTAATCCATGCCTCCTGTATATCCACGGCCATACTGGTACTCATTACTCTCTATCTGCCGACCCATAACACGCTACTAATGGGTTTTTTAATGTTTGCCATAGGATTATGTTGCGGTGCTTACATGTTGGCCTATTCCATATCCAATGAACTGGCTCCCCCAGAAGCACTATCAACCTGTACCGGATTTACTAACACTCTTGCGATGCTTTCAGCGCCGCTTCTCCAGCCTCTGGTAGGTTTTTTACTGGATTTATTTAACAAAAATCCCACCTTGTCAGATTATCAATCTGCATTATTAATCATCCCTGCAGCCTGTGTTTTAGCAAGTGTGCTGGTTCATTTTCTTCCTGAAAAACCCGATGTAAGCTACTAGCTAACCTATGGAAGGAACCACAATGGCGGCTTCATTGAGTTGATTAAAAGACTGCTCTGTGACAAAACAAAATCCTTTCGGATTATCTTTTGAAAAACCAGCGACTGAAAGAGGTGAATTTTCCTCATGCTTTAAGGTATTCATTACTTTTAAACTCAATTTAGGCAAACCAATATTGAGTTGACATTGGTTGTCAGCAAGGGGTTTTATAGAAATAAATTGCGACATTTTTACCTTATTACCGCCTGCATCTCGCCACCCAGCGACAGCAGCACCAGTAGCATCTGCTTCTTTTAAATTAGCAGAATAAAACCCATTATCGTTTGCTAACCGACAAAAAGCGGTACTGATGTCATGCGACCGATGCTGGTCGGTACTAAACCATACTTTTCCAAACCAGGCATTATTACCTGTTACAAATTGTTCTTTGATATCAGGACCGGTTTGAATATGACCATTTAAACGACTTGTTTGCAAAGCCTGCAGTTGAATTCCGGGTCTTAACATCAGCGTTTCATTTTCGTTACTTGCCTGTTTCAACATATCGACTTTAAAGTTAAAGCCCTTATCCTCTTCAGTTTTTACCCCAAATATCCAGCTGTCATTAATTGGATTATAACGAATAAAAGAACGCCCCACATGCCAGTTTAGCTGAGTTGATTTCTCTATCGTTTCTGAGTTTTCATAAAACAATACCAGTTGATTGCTGACACCATCAATCAAAGCGGTTTTTACATGGAAATTGGAACCCTGTCTTTGCATTTGAAAAAAATAACCATAACGATCGCCGCTTTCATTGCTTACCATTCCCGAAAAAGCCCAGCTACCCACCAATGGTTCCACTGGTTGTAAAATGGCACTAATTTCTTCGCCCTCAGCAAACACTGTAGAGCCATACAAAAAAACAACTGCAAGCAAAATCTTCATGGCGCGTGACACTATCATCATATTAACAAAAACCTTTTAATTGTTGATGGGACCATAATGCGTTCCAAAAAGCATCATCTAAAACTGCGTGAACAGGTAAATAATACAAGTTGGCTGATGAAAAAGACCGACATTTTACCGCATCCTTTTCTGTCATAATAATCGGCGATCCGTTAAAGTTTAAATCCTGAGGCGTAAACTGATAATGATCGGGATAAGAGACTGGAGTAAATTCTATCCCTAAATGACTTAAAGTGGAATAAAAACGTTGTGGATTTCCTATTGCAGCAAGGGCCACTAAAGAGCCTTTTAATTCATCAGGACTAATTGGCACTTCATTTGCAAGATTTTTTATTTCACCCGGATATAATTTCATAGGATAGGCATGTTCCCATACTCCCTCATTTACCACAATAAAATCAACCTGACGCAAACGGTTCTTCGACTCTCTTAGTGGCCCTGCCGGTAAACATAGCCCATTGCCAAGCCCGCGCATGCCATCGATGACTGCAATTTCTACAGTACGGCCCATGCGATAATGTTGCAGGCCATCATCACTGATAATAATTTGGCTTTGGTGTTTTTTAATCAGGTAATCCACCGCCTTGGAACGATCTGGCGCGATCACTACAGGGCACCTGGTTTTTTGAGCGATCATTAATGGCTCATCCCCTACATCCGCTGCAGTATCATTTAATTGAATTTCATGGGGAAAAGTAGTGATTTGCGCGCCATATCCTCTACTTACAATACCGACGCGTATCCCTTTTTTCCGCATTCTATGTGCCAGCTCAATAACCAAGGGAGTTTTGCCCACTCCACCTACTGAAATATTGCCCACTACTATCACGGGTACGGAGCTTAGGATCTGGCAAAAATGTTGTAAATACCAGCGTCTAACCAATGTAATTAACTTATAACCCCAGGATAAAGGCAACAAGATCCAACGTAAAGGATGATTGCCATACCATAATTTATCCAGAAAAGAGGACATCAGGCTACTGCTTCCTCAGTTTTTACCAGGCCTAACTGTTGCACCTGATACAATTGGGTATAATGCCCCTTTAACTCCAGCAGCTCCTGATGAGTGCCTTGTTCTACAATACGACCGTGTTGCATCACGATAATCTTATCAGCATGCTTAATCGTTGACAGTCGATGCGCAATCACCAAAGTAGTACGGTTTTTCATTACCTGCTCTAAAGCAGCCTGAATATAACGCTCGGACTCACTATCCAGAGCAGATGTTGCCTCATCAAGAATTAAAATGGGTGCGTCTTTTAATATCGCTCGAGCTATGGCAATTCGTTGTCTTTGGCCTCCAGATAACAAAACGCCATTCTCCCCTACACGCGTGTCATAGCCTTCGGGTAATTTGGTAATAAATTCATCCGCATAGGCCAATTTGGCCGCATTAATAATTTGCTGACGACTGACATCTAATCGGCCATAAGCAATATTATTGGCTAAGGTATCATTAAAAAGGGTCACATTTTGACTTACCAGTGCCATCTGTTCACGTAGACTGCCTAAACTAAGCTTATTAATAGGAATATCATCCAAAATAATAGATCCCTGTGTCACTTCATAAAAGCGAGGTAAGAGGCTTGCTACCGTTGTTTTACCACTACCAGAGTGCCCGACAAGAGCTACCGATTTACCGGCTTCCAGGGTAAAATTTAAATGATGTAACACGTTATGCCCTTTTCTGTAAGCATAGGTTACCTCTTTAAATTCAATTTTACCGCGTGCTTTAGCGGCCAGGGCAATACCGTTATCTGGTTCTAAAGGTAAATCCAGTAAATTAAAAACACTTTCTGCACCCGCTAATCCACGTTGAATGGTAGCATTTAAAGTAGTTAAAGTTTTCATAGGTTTAATTAATTGCAACATGGCAGCAATTATCGCCAGAAAAGAACCGGCAGTGATGACAATGACCGTAGAGAGTTGAATAGCGGCAAAAATAATCGCTGCGATACCTATTGCAATTACTGCCTGAACGCCGGAGACATTTACCGCTTTACTCACGGCAACTTTCATATCGTTTTGCCGCGAGTGTTCGGTAGCCTGATTGAATTTGCCCTTTTCATAACCTGCACCACCAAATACTCTTACTACCTTATATCCTTCAATAGCCTCACTGGCGATTTCTGTTACTTCACCCATGGTTTGCTGGACACGATGACTGATTCTCCGCACGCGTTTATTGGTATAATTAACAATTAAGCCTACAAAGGGTACGGTCAATAAAAACATTAAGGAAAGTTGCCAACAAATCATCATCATTACGGTAATTAATCCAATTACCAGACACACATTCTGCACAAAATCCGTTAATGCATCCGCACTAACCTGGGCTACTTGTTCCACGTCGTATAGTATTTTAGACAACATTTGACCTGATGTCGCTTCATCATAAAAATCCGCTGGTAAATGAACAATATGAGCAAAAACTCGCTGGCGAAGCTCTTTAACTACTGACCGGGCCACCCAGGTCATGCAGTAACTGCCTATAGAACTTACCGTGCCTCGAAGAGTGATACCAACCAACACAATCAGGGGTATTTTATTGACAAAAGCCAAATCAAGATTGATAAAACCCTTATCTAAAAAAGGCATGGTCATGTAGGTAAAACCTGCATCTATTGCGGAATACAGGATGTTAGCCAATATACCTAATAAAAGCACAGTCCAAAATGGTTTCACATAGGTAAACAAACGCTTATAGAGTAGACTGGTCTTGATGGGAACATGATTTTTCATTAATTCGTTAATTTATAAGTGACAAATTTGAACCAATTGTAACGCTTATTCGATTCAAGTGCCATTGATTCAATGGATGAATACTCTCATGAAATATACCGTTTTCGAAATAATTGTTGTTTTAATAGGTTACATTTAGTGTATGTAATCCATATTAAATGATATAGTTTATCCAATTTAACTAAAAATTGCCTTTATGTCTGATTTAAAACAAGAGCTTATAGCTGCTTTTATAAATAGTAATTCTCTAATAAGATTCGCAGATAAAATAAAGAATAGCATGGTAACTCTTGAACAATTGGAGCAGGATTGGTTTGATGAGACAAAAAATCAAATTTTATCAAATAGTCTAAATAAATTAATAGAGAATGCCACTGTTGGGGTAAATGATTTAGTAGCTTTTTTATTAATATGGCGAGCCGATATAATCAAGCAATTAAAAAAAACTAAAGCTCCTATCGGCTATGAGCTAGTTATTGTGATCAACGATTATTTTGAAAAAAACCAGCTTTCCTATCTTTTAAACGCACCTATAATGCAGACCCGGAAACGACCGCGTTCAGAGTCGTCAGAATCGGATGAACATACTGCAACTAAAAGATTAAGAATTGAACAAAATAACGATTTAGAAAAATCAACCCAAAGTGATTCAGATTCTGCATTAAGAATCAGAAGACGATTCTTTACTGCAGTAAACGTTGTTTCAACAGAATCAGAAAAGAATGATGATTCAAGTGATGAATACAATGATTCGACAACCACTTATATTTCATCTGTTTCATCTGATTAATCAACTACCAAAATAAGATTAATCATAACTCAAGCGTCATTTTAATCCGCGTATAAGCGGTGCGAAAGCCTGTTTTTTGATTATTCAGATCAGAAATAGTGCCAGGGATAGTGGTCATTGTAGCGAACTCTGAACCATGATTTTTTGCATAATTTAATCGCGCCAGGATTAATTGCTTCTGTAGCCCCATATTCCTGTATGAGGGCAAAGTACTGGTAACGCCCAAGTCACCAATAGTTCCATGTATCGCTATAGTACCCCCAGCAACAATTTTACCTCCAATATATGCAGCAAAAGCTCGAACGCCTGGTGCTCTAATATAATAAGAAAATTGGGTTTGTGCCTCGATAAAACCAAATCCCACGGCTATAGTCTTCGACCATAAATCAAACTCTTCCGGTGATACCTCTCGAATATCCACTTTAGGAGGGCATACATGATAGGTCTTCAAATCAAAAAGAGAGATATTATTTAACTCAGTAATACGATAACCACGATAACTTAAAAATTCCGCCAGGAATGTTCCTGCATAGGGGCACAATTCGATATCGATTCGTTGATGATTAAGGGCTTTATAAAAGCGTTCAATATGATCCAGTTCGGATTTTAATAGTTTTTCTTTGGTGTTAAAACCCCATCCAACCACTTGTGACAAATAGGAATCCACCCCCGAAAAACAGGCCGCTCCACCATTAATTTCCATTACTTTGCCTTCGGGATATAACTTGGTTACTTCTATATGAGTTCGTTTAATGCACTCTTCCATTCGCCAGGCAACTTCTTTATCGATATGGATCATTATCCTCTCTTTAAACCCGCGGCTAATTCTGAAATCAACTTTGGACCTTGATATATCAAGCCGGAATAGATTTGAATCAAGGATGCACCTGCATCTATTTTTTCCTGGGCACGAGCTAAATTATCAATACCTCCAGCACCAATAAGTGTTATCTCATTACCTGCATATTGCCTAAGTAAACGCAAACAGTGGGTCGATAAAGCAAAAAGTGGCTTACCACTTAATCCGCCCGCTTCATCGGCATGAGCACTCTGCTTTACGCCCTCTCTGCTGCAGGTTGTATTAGTGGCAATGATCCCGTTAATGCCCTGAGCTAAAATAACTTCCGTCATTTGTTTTAAGGTTTCATCAGGTTCATCGGGTGACACTTTAATCAATAAGGGGACTTCTTTCTGGTATTGATCCGCTAATAAATGATATTCTTTTTTAATCTGGCCTAAAAGGCTTGCAAAGTATTCAGTGTGTTGTAACTGGCGCAAATCAGGGGTATTCGGAGATGAAATATTTATCGTAATATAAGAAGCACAGGAATACACTTTTCGTAAACAAATAATATAATCTTCAGCAGCTTTATTGAGCGATGTATCTTTATTTTTGCCAATATTAATACCTAATATGCCTTTATATTGGGCTTTTTCAACATTTTTGAGTAAAACATCAACGCCGTGATTATTAAAGCCCATGCGATTTATAATGGCTTGCTCCTCGGGTAAGCGATACAGGCGCGGCTTGGGATTTCCCATTTGAGGTTTGGGGGTTACCGTCCCCACTTCAATAAATGAAAATCCAAGTTTTGCCAAAGCATCCAGATATTCTCCATTCTTATCCAAACCCGCTGCAAGACCCACCACATGTGGAAAAGTTAGCCCTAGAGTTTGAACTGGACTGCCTTTTACTGGTGCAAAGCAACTCTTGGGGACATATTTTAAAGCGGATAATGTCAGATTATGAGCATTTTCGGCGTCGCATTTAAATAGTAACGGACGAAGTACAGAATACATAGAACAACCCCGGTTTTAAATCAATTAGACACTGCATTGCTGTGCCCATACATGCAACATGGCATTTCCAGTTTGATGTAGATGAAAAGCCACTTCTTTAACCTCTACACCATAGTTTTCTTTTTGCAAGCCAAGCAGAACAGGTCCCAGGAATTCTGATGTATTACCTTCCTTATCGATTAAAGGAAAAATTCGGACATCTTTAGCCACCCTTGCGAGTTCTTTGATAACTTTTAAATGAAATGCAACGGTTTGATTATCCAAATCAGCAAACAGATAATGAGACACCAGTGCAAAATCAAAAGAAAAATCGGCAAAAGGAAGGTGGTAGTCTGTCACTCCAATATATCTTCCCTCATTTTTGCCCTGTTCATAATCAGCAAAGAATGCGTTCATTCCTTCCTGACGCTCGGCTATCAGCTGTTCAAACCCACCACTACGGGTGAAATCAAACCGCGCTTCTTCTGCTTTAATCTCATCGGCCATATCAGCAAAAATCATAACCGCTTTAGATGATAAAGTATCTTTATCGAGAACAAATAAAGGATCTGCACTGACCACGTGATGATTTAAATGTGTTTGTTCAGCATTAACTGCGCTTGGCCCACAACCAAATTCTAAAAGCCTTGAATTCATATCATCATCAGACAAACCAAACATTTCCCGATAGTCTTCTATTCCATGCCCCCAAAGTACCAGTTTACGCATGCTATACGCTCCTTTTTGTAACTCATTAAGTAATGTTCCAAAATTACTTAACGGAAATAACCTGTTTCATCTGGCAAGATTAGGTGATTTTTTAAAACAGGTAAAGAAAAATTAGCATATTTTATAAACAATTATTCGATAATCAGGGTAGCGGCTGACGTTGAATTAACCCAACCCTAAAAGCCTTGAATCCGCCCGGTAACTTTCTGAGGGATTTATTAATGGAGTATGCTTTTTTTCGCACCATCGAACCGCAGTAATAACGGCCGATTTATCCACTCCTGATGGTACCGATCGGTTTGCAAATTCCAAAAGTAAACTGGAAGCATAAGTTTCACTCATGTTAAAAGCAAAGTGACGCGCAGCAACTTGCAATTGTTCGTCATCCATTTGACTCATTAAAATCAGATAGTCTTGCAATCGTTTTACTGCATGACTGGCTTGCCTTTTTGCTACTTCAAGTTGCTTCAAGGTAACCTGGTCGAGTCGCTGCTGGATGTCTTCTAAAAACAATGAGGCAGCATTCTCTTTACGAATCGCACGAAGAACATCAAGGCTCAATATATTAGTAGTGCCTTCCCAAATAGAGAGAACCTGCGCATCACGCAAAAGCCTGGGAAGACCAGTATCTTCTATATACCCTGCACCCCCAAAAGCTTCCAGAGCTTCACTAACTACGGCTATCGCCTGTTTTGCGGTATATAGTTTAGCCAGAGGTGTTAATAATCTTAATACCGCAACCTCTCGGGCGGTGGCTTCATTAACTTCTTCTTTCCCTAATAGCCCTACTGCATGAAATACCAAATGAAAAGCACCCTCAAATTCGACCTGCAAATCGGCCAGTGTTTCTACATGCAATCCATGTTCTGCTAATAACCGACCAAAAGCTTTACGCTTCATTGAATAATCACGAGCAAGGGCAATAGCGCGCCGCATATAGCCCACGGCGCTGCACGCATTGTAAATACGGGTAATATTAAACAGTGATGAGATTTTCTTCACCCCCTCACCTGGCGTTCCAACCAGAGTAGCTTTAGCTCCATCGAGGGTTAACTCTGCAGTCGGCAAGGCCTTGGTACCTAATTTATCCTTTAGACGATTAATACGAATACCATTCAGATTTCCTTGTCCATCCCGTAACTCAAGATAAAAAAGGCTCAATCCTCGGCTACCTGCTGGAGCCCCTTTAATCCGCGCAAGGGTCATTGCCATTTGGGATGTTGTTGCTGAGGTGAACCACTTCACACCAGAAAGTCGATAAAAGTCACCGTCAGGATTTGCTATAGTAGATATATCACTCACATCAGAACCACCTGTTCTCTCAGTCATCCATTGTCCAGAGGTCCAAAATTGTTGCGGATCGGATGAGGTCAAATGAACAAATGCGTTATTTTTTAAATCATCATTCCCATACAGTTCTAAGGCTCGCGCAGCACCATCGGTCATGGCCAACGGACAGGTATAAATTGCTGATGATGGGTGGAATAAATAAAGCTTGGCAAACTGGTATATTCTGGATAGTGCACCGTATTTACGTTGGTAACCGATACTGATTAATTGTTCCTCTGCTGAGATACGATCAAGATCTTTCCAGGCCTGTGATACTTCAATAACATCGATTCTACGCCCCCAGGGATCATAAGGTATATGACGGGGGGGAGCAGCTTCCGCAGTCATTCCTAACTGATAAATCTCCATAACAGTTCGTTCACCCAATGCATAGAGATCAGGCGAAATCTCAGCCAAAACATTCGCCGGGATCTTCCATTCAAGATAAGAATAAAACAGACGATCTTCTGTATATTGATTACCTAAAACAGGTCCAGTCTGAAAGAAATCGGTCATGGTTTATCCTTAAACTTTAATCTTCCAAGATATCAATTCAAGAACACAAGTCAAGTCAGTAAAGAAAATCTTCATACTAATTTTACTATATGATACAGTTGCCCGCTCAGTAGCATTATAACAATTAGTAAGGATACATAATGAAATTAACTACCTATGGTATATGGAACCAAGCTCGCCTTCACCTTCTAAACGCACTGACTCAAATAAGAGACATGAGCTTAACGAGGGAACAAATTGATATAGCATTACTCGGACCGGTAATCACCCAGATTATTAATACCTCATTTAGTTTTCAACAAAAATACATGTCGGAACATCCAAATGCCACAATCAAAGAGGCCATGTTAGCAACCTATGAAGAAGCCTTAAATACAATGCTCCCCGCCTTGAGCGAGGCTCTCAATATGAATAAAATCCTATTGGAACCAGCGGTTAATCAGTTTGTTTCAGGAGCAAAAGAAATATACCAGACGAATATTGATTATTTATTTTTATTAGCAAATCAAAGCAAAGAGATAAAACAAAACGGAATAGTAGAATGGTACGGAGCGGATTTTGCCACATTATACCCGAAATTGGCTGTGAAATTGCCTTACAACGATAATCAATTAATCAAAAAAGCAACCATCGCTATAACTTCGTATATTGAACAAAATTGCCCGAAGGAAATATACCCGATGATGCAAGAGCACATAAAATACATGAATGAAATCACCGCTCAAAAAATGACAGATCCTGAGTTTGAAGAACAATTTAAAACAGAAACAGGTGTAACCATGGATGAGTTTAAAGCGAATATTCAAAATAATAAACGACGTAATCAATTGTTTGAATTACCGAATAAACTCAAAGAATTGATAATAAATAAGTCTCCAACTCCTATGTAATCCCCCACCCCCGTAATACGACTTCGTTTATTACGGGCTACAAAATAGGTTAAATGTTAATTCGTAGCCCATAATAGCGAAGCGCATTACAGAAATACAGCGAACCCCCGCAATCAATAAAAAAAGGGAACAGCAATGTGCGAAGCACAGAGCGCATTCCCAAAAATCAAACATGCACAGAATCCAAGGACCAGTGAAGAGTCAAGGTCGCACGAAAGGGCATAAGGAAAAAGCGGAGTGTACGCCAGTACATGAGCATTCCCCTATGCCTCCTTGCAAGATTGTCCATTCACCCCACCCCTCATCCCTAGGCCCTTGTCTCTCAGGAGAAATTTATTCCATGATAAACCAATGATGCTTTCCCTTCTCCCCATGCATGGGGAGAAGGTGCCCGATAGGGTGGATGAGGGGATTGTTTTCAAGTGCCACGCTATACTGTTATAAATATGAGGAGATTCCAACCCTCATCCGCCTTTCAGGCACCTTCTCCCAGAGGGAGAAGGGACATTTAGCGCGTTGCATTAAATAATAAACCAATGATGCTTTCCCTTCTCCCCATGCATGGGGAGAAGGGACATTTAGCGCGTTGCATTAAATGATAAACTAATGATGCTCTCCCTTCTCCGAGAGGGAGAAGGGAACATTAGATGCCATAAATTTTCAAGGAAACAAATAATGCTCTAAATCCTCAATAAGGAGAAAGGAACAGCAATGTGCAAAGCACATAGCGCATTCCCCCAAAATCGACATACACAGAATCCAAAGGACCAGTGAAGAGTCAAGGTCGCACGAAAGAGCATAAGGGAAAAGCGGAGTGTACGCCAGTACATGAGCATTTTACCGCATGCCTTTTGGTGCGAGACTGACCTTCAATGGTCCTTTGGGGGGGTTGCAAGATTTAGGGGAAGGGGTATAGTTTAAGAAGTTTGTAATACTCACAGGAAGTCATTTTATGCACATTGGTTTAAATTTTCAGCTCGGTGAAACATATGATCTGCTTCGAGATACCGTCCATCAATTTGCGAGAACCGAGATCGCTCCCCTAGCAACAGAAATAGATGAAAATAACTCCTTTCCCCACCAGCTATGGAAAAAATTAGGTGACATAGGTCTTTTAGGAATCACGGTTAGTGAGGAGTATGGTGGCGCGAATATGGGTTATCTTGCCCATGTTATCGCTATGGAGGAAATCTCACGCGCATCAGCTTCAGTTGGTTTAAGCTATGGTGCTCACACGAACCTGTGCGTCAATCAGATTTATTTAAATGGTAATACTACGCAAAAGCAAAAATATTTGCCTAAACTTATAAGTGGGGATTACGTTGGCGCACTGGCAATGAGTGAGTCGAATTCTGGTTCTGATGTGGTCTCAATGCAACTGACTGCGCGGGCAGTTGGCGATATGTATATTCTAGATGGCACCAAAATGTGGATTACTAATGGTCCCGATGCTGATGTACTAGTAGTATATGCCAAAACGGATAAAGCTGCGGAAAGCAAAGGCATAACAGCATTCATCATTGAAAAAAATATGCCTGGATTCAAAACCGCTCAAAAAATGGATAAGTTAGGCATGCGAGGCTCAAATACTTGTGAACTGGTGTTTGAAGGATGTGAAGTTCCTGCTGAAAATATATTGGGTGAGCTGAATCAAGGGACAAAGGTGTTGATGAGTGGCCTGGATTACGAACGTACTGTTTTAGCAGCTGGACCGGTAGGAATCATGCAGGCGTGTATGGATGTTGTTTTACCCTACGTGCATGAACGCAAGCAGTTTAATAAAGCAATTGGCGAATTTCAATTCATCCAGGGTAAATTGGCAGATATGTATACCGAGCTCAGTGCCGCTCGTGCCTATTTATACGCGGTCGCCAAAGCATGTGATGATGGTTTTGTTAGTCGTAAAGATGCAGCCGGAGTTATTTTATTTACTTCTGAAAAAGCAACTCAAATGGCGCTACAAGCCATCCAGATTCTTGGTGGGAACGGATATATCAACGAATATCCAACCGGACGTCTGTTACGGGATGCAAAATTATATGAAATTGGGGCAGGCACTTCTGAAATTAGAAGAATGCTTATTGGTCGTGAACTTTTTAAAGAAACCGCATAAGGAAAATAGCTCATGGAACATAACGATGTAGTCATAGTTGCAGCAAAAAGAACCCCAATGGGTGGAATGTTGGGTGATTTATCCGCATTAACGGCTCCAGAGCTAGGTGCAATCGCTCATATGGCCGCCATAGAACAATCCGGGGTGAGCCCAGCCGAAATCGATGAGGTTATTACCGGTTGTGTGTTGCAGGCAGGTATAGGCCAGGCACCAGCACGTCAGGCTGCTATAAAAGCAGGCATTCCAAATTCTACCGGCGCTACCACTATTAATAAAATGTGCGGCTCAGGCATGAAAGCGGTGATGATGGCACATGACATGATTAAGTCCGGCTCCGCACAGGTTGTTTTGGCGAGTGGTATGGAAAGCATGAGTAATGCACCCTATTTATTAGGTAAAGCACGTGCAGGATATCGACTGGGTCATGGTGAATTAAAAGATTCTATGTTTCTTGATGGGCTGGAAGATGCATACACCAAAGGGCAATTAATGGGTGCCTTTGCTGAAGCCACTGCAAACCATTTTAAATTTAGCCGCGAGCAACAAGACAAATTTGCTATTGATTCCATGAATAAAGCCCTTCGAGCAATTGAAAGCGGGGCTTTTGCTGAAGAGATTGCTCCAGTAACATTAAGCACCCGCAAAGGTGATGTTACAGTTACGGTTGATGAAGGCCCGGATGCAGCCAAAATTGCCAAAATTTCGCAATTAAAGCCTGCTTTTAAGGCAGACGGCACAGTAACTGCTGCAAACTCAAGTTCCATTTCTGATGGAGCTGCAACTTTAATATTAATGAGTGCTGCAAATGCTGAAAAAAGAGGGCTGAAACCTTTAGCGCGAATTATAGCTCATGCTAGCCATGCTCAAGCACCGGAATGGTTTACCACTGCTCCTGTTGACGCCATTCGCAAGGTCATGGATAAAGCGTCCTGGAAACCCAGTGATGTGGACTTGTATGAAATTAATGAAGCATTCGCCGTGGTTACCATGGCAGCAATGAATCAGCTTGAATTAAATCCAGAACAGGTTAATATTCACGGCGGTGCCTGCGCATTAGGTCACCCTATCGGAGCTTCTGGAGCTCGCGTACTGGTTACTTTAATGCATGCATTAAAGCAGCAAGGCAAAAAACGCGGTATAGCAAGCCTGTGCATCGGTGGTGGTGAAGCGACAGCGATGGCTATTGAATTAGTTTAGTTGGAATTATAATTGGGGCATGCGTGAGTGTGGCCCCAATTGTTACCAACCCATTAAGTTATAAAGCGCCTGGTATTTTCTTTACCTATCGGCGTTGATGTAAATAATAATAATAAAGGATGTACATGCTACGACAAAGTCTCATATACCTGCTATTGAGTATTCTAATAGTAGTCTTTGCTAAATACGCCCATCTTCTCGTCGTTTATATAGATATGTTTTTTACCTATGTTAATATAAAATTAACTCCGGTTTTCAGTCATACTGGTTGGGGTATACTCTTAAGAAAAATTTTGGTGCTGATGATTCTGCCTTTGATTATTGCTGCAATTCCAGCACTGATTTATCGAGTCATCAAGGGGCATGAAATGCCTCATTTTATGGCAACCGTATGGGTAATATGGACTGTTATAGTGTTGAGCGATATTTTGATACGGTAAGGACAAACCATGGTGACTTTAGTCAGTCAAATCAATACAAGCAGTCAGGAATTTAAAAGTAATGAAGCAGCCATGCAAAGCCTGGTTGATTCATTACAAACCAAAATTAACCAAAACGCATTAGGTGGGGATGAGAAAGCCCGAGCCAGGCATTTACAACATGGCAAATTATTGCCACGAGAGCGTTTGCACCAGCTTCTTGATCCAGGAAGTCCATTTCTTGAGTTTTCGCCCCTGGCAGCTTATGAAGTCTATGATGATCCCGTTCCTGGTGCGGGTATTATCACTGGGATTGGTTATGTGTCCGGTACTGAATGTGTCATTGTAGTAAACGACGCGACAGTAAAGGGCGGAACTTATTACCCATTAACCGTTAAAAAGCATTTAAGAGCTCAGGAAATTGCTTTGGTTAATAATTTACCTTGTATTTACCTGGTCGACTCTGGCGGTGCTTATCTTCCATTACAAGATGAGGTCTTTCCTGATCGAGACCACTTTGGACGCATTTTTTATAATCAGGCGCAAATGTCCGCCCGAAATATTCCTCAAATTGCAGTAGTAATGGGGTCGTGCACCGCTGGCGGAGCATATGTACCTGCTATGGCGGATGAATCCATCATGGTAAAAAATCAGGCTACTATTTTTTTGGGTGGTCCCCCATTAGTTAAAGCAGCTACTGGAGAAGTTATCAGTGCTGAAGAATTGGGTGGGGCTGAAGTACATTGTCGCCACTCAGGGGTGGCAGATCATTATGCAGAACATGATGCCCACGCCCTTCACCTTGCTCGCGTTTCAATTGCTAATTTAAACCGCAAAAAAAATGAATCGATTAAACGTAATGCAACGGTTGATCCTTTATATGCCAGTCATGAACTCAATGGAATTGTACCTGCAGATCCCAGGAAGCCCTTTGATATTAAAGAAATTATCGCACGGTTAGTAGATGGTTCCGAATTTGATGAATTCAAGGCGCTTTTCGGTACCACATTGGTGTGTGGTTTTGCACATTTATACGGGTATCCAGTAGGAATAATTGCCAATAACGGTATTCTTTTTAGCGAAAGCGCATTAAAAGCAACTCATTTTATTGAGTTATGTTGTCAGCGAAAAATACCTTTAATTTTCCTCCAAAATATTACCGGATTTATGGTGGGCTCAAAATATGAAGCTTCTGGAATTGCCAAACATGGTGCAAAAATGGTTACTGCGGTAGCTAATGCCAACGTTCCTAAGTTTACCGTTATTGTGGGTGGTAGTTTTGGAGCGGGTAATTATGCGATGTGTGGGCGCGCCTATAATCCGCGCTTTATGTGGTCCTGGCCAAATTCAAGAATTTCTGTAATGGGAGGAGAGCAGGCTGCTAATGTTCTCGCTCAGGTGACCAAAGACAAATATATGAAACAAAAGAAAGAGTGGCCTTCTGAAGAAGAGGAACAATTTAAAGCAACCATGCGCAGTCAATATGAAGCGCAAGGCAATCCTTATTACGCCAGTGCCAGATTATGGGATGATGGTGTCATTATGCCGCAAGATACCCGTACTGTTCTCGGTTTAAGTTTATCCGCAGCCTTAAATGCCCCAATTGAATCGACACGTTTTGGCGTGTTTCGCATGTAAAGGATATGAGTGTGAATGATTTATTATACGAAGTTCAAGACCATGTGTGCTACCTGACCATTAATCGGGTTAACAAACATAATGCTTTTGATAATCACCTGTTGGCAGAAATGCAATCACAGCTCAATGCAGCATTAGACGACTCTAATATACGCGTCATTGTTCTAAAGGCAAACGGAACACATTTTTCTGCAGGTGCGGACTTAGGCTGGATGCAACGAATGGCAAACTATAGCGCAGAAGAGAATTTAAAAGATACCATGGTTTTAGGCAATTTAATGTATTCATTAAACCAAAGCCCTAAACCTACTATTGCAATGATTCAGGGATCGGCTTTTGGGGGTGGTGCAGGACTTGCAGCTGCTTGTGATATAGCTATAGCAGCAACAACAGCCCGATTTTGTTTTTCAGAAGTGAAACTTGGTTTAATACCGGCAGTGATAAGTCCCTATGTGGTTAAGGCGATGGGTGAACGAACCGCACAGATGCTGTTTATGAGTGCAGAAATTTTTGATGCACCGCGAGCCCAAAGTTTAAACCTGGTGCAGCATTGTGTTCCAGAAGATAATTTGCTTGAATTTACTATGGAATATGCGAAAAAAATAACGATGAATGCACCCGAAGCGGTCACCATCTCGAAACAACTGGTCCGTTATGTTGCTGATAAAAAAATGGATGAGGAGCTGGTGTATTACACGGCTTCTCTCATTGCTCAAAAAAGGATATCTGCTGAAGGGCAGCAGGGACTAAAGGCTTTTCTAAATAAAGAAACACCCAACTGGAATTAGGGGCTTGCATGTTTAACAAAATTCTTATCGCCAATAGAGGCGAAATCGCCTGTAGAATCATTAAAACAGCTCGCTCCATGGGCATTCATACCGTGGCAGTTTACTCTATTGTCGATAAAGACAGTCTTCATGTTACCCTTGCAGACAGTGCATATTGCATTGGCGAAGCACCTGCAAAAGACAGCTATTTAAACAGTGATCGGATAATACAAGCAGCGGTTGAAAGTGGCGCACAAGCCATTCACCCTGGTTATGGATTTTTATCAGAGAATCCAAAATTTGCACAATCTTGTGCAGATGCGGGTCTTATTTTCATAGGTCCATCCGTGTCTGCAATGGAGGCCATGGCATCCAAGCAACTAGCCAAACAACTCCTTGAAAAAACAAATGTCCCTTTGACACCTGGTTACCATGGTGCGGAACAAGCCGAAGAACTTTTGTTACATGAAGCACGAATCATTGGTTTTCCTGTGCTGATAAAAGCAGCAAATGGTGGGGGTGGCAAAGGCATGCGTGCTGTTTCTAATGAAGCTGAATTTAGTGATGCTTTGGCAGGAGCGAAAAGAGAATCGCTGGCAAGCTTTGGCGACGATACCATGATAATTGAAAAACTCGTTGTAAATCCACGCCATGTTGAGATGCAGATTATGGCAGATAACCATGGAAATGTGGTTCATCTTTTTGAGCGTGATTGCTCCATCCAACGTCGTCACCAAAAAATTATAGAAGAAGCGCCTGCTCCTGACCTTTCCCCTTCCCTGCGTGCACGTCTTGCTGAAGCTGCGTGTGAGGTGGCACTATCAATTAACTATCGAGGTGCGGGAACAGTAGAATTTTTAGTGGATAATAACGAGCATTTTTATTTCATGGAAATGAATACTCGCTTACAGGTAGAACATCCAGTTACTGAAATGATAACCCATATCGATTTGGTTGCCTGGCAGTTGAAAATAGCGGCTAATGAACCTCTTCCTCTCAAACAGGAAGAAATTAAATCACACGGGCATGCGATTGAATGCCGCATTTACGCAGAAGACCCGTTTAATGAATTTATTCCTTCAATTGGACAGCTGAATTTTCTTCAGGAGCCTATTGGTCAAGGCTTACGAATTGACTCAGGAGTTACAGTTTCTTCATCAATAACCAGATATTACGATCCAATGATTGCCAAACTTATTGCCTGGGGAGAAGACAGAGCCGATGCACTGCAACGATTACAACACGCTTTAACCCAATATTATATTGGCGGAGTTAAAACAAATATCCCTTTTTTGCAAGCAATATGCGCCCATCCCAAGTTTAAAAAGGCACAGTTAAGCACTGATTTTTTAACCCAGGAAACTTTAAACCTGACTCAACCTGATAAAAAACTCGCTTTATTAATGGCTATAAGTTTTGATTATTTAAATACGATACAAAAGGTCAACGATCCTCTGCTTTCAGACTCTTTTGCCTGGGAAATAAACGGCCGCGCGCACTGGACTTGGCGATATCTTGAAAAAGACATCATCATTGAGGCAAAAATTAATCCCATTAATAACGCACAATTCACTGTGGTCATAAATAACGAAGAATATCCAATCACTGCCAAAATACAAGCCGGCATTCTGCGAGTAGAAACTCAGCACCAACAGCATCAGGCAACATTCGTCAATAACGTTGCTCATGTCACTTTTTATAACGAACAAGGTACCTTTGTCGTAGAAAGATTCAATTGGAATAAGCTTGATTCTCAAGATAGTACCCATAAAGGCCAATTAACAGCCCCCATGCCCGCGACTGTCGTTGCAATTCTTAAAAATAAAGGGGATCCCGTTAAAGCAGGTGAGCGATTGATTATTCTTGAAGCAATGAAAATGGAACACACCATTCATGCACCGATGGATGGTGTATTATTAGAAATATTTTATGAAATAGGGGCCCAGGTAAACGAAGGGGCAGAGTTACTTTCCCTCAGTGAACCGACCTGATTATAAATGAGATTATTATGGACTATCCTCAACAGGTAACGATAATAGAAGTGGGTCCTCGTGATGGCTTACAAAATGAGGCATCATTTGTATCAAGCTATCATAAAGTTCAATTAATAAATTTACTCAGTCATTCAGGTCTAAAAAATATCGAAGTGACCAGCTTTGTTTCTGCTAAAGCCATCCCCCAGTTAGCTGACAATGATGTGGTTTTTGAAGCGATTGAAAAACTGCCTGGAATAGCTTATTCAGCTCTCGTTCCCAATGAGCGAGGAATGGAAAAAGCATTGCAAGCTGGGGTGAAGGAAATCGCAGTTTTCACCGCTGCCAGTGAGTTATTTAACCAACGTAATATTAATTGTTCTATAAAAGAAAGTATTGATCGATTTAAACCGGTGCTTAAACTCGCCCAAGAGAATCATATTAAAGTACGTGGATATATCTCTTGTGTGCTTGGCTGTCCTTATCAAGGGGAAATTTTACCAACGCAGGTGGTTAGTGTAGCGCAACAGCTTCTTGAATTAGGTGTCGATGAGATTTCCCTTGGAGACACTATTGGTGTTGGCACTCCAAAACAGACACAAATGCTCTTAGATAAAATACTTAAGGTATTATCTCGAGAGCAATTGGCTATGCATTTTCACGACACATATGGCCAAGCTATGGCCAATATTTATACCTCATTAAATAATGGAGTTCATCGATTCGACAGTTCGGTAGCAGGACTTGGAGGCTGCCCCTACGCCAGAGGAGCCAGTGGTAATGTGGCAACTGAAGACGTACTTTATTTGATGCATGGTTTGGGAATTGAAACTGGAGTAGATATTTTTAAAATTGTGGCAGCAGGAGATATGATTTGCAAAGTACTTGGACGTAAAAATCAATCAAAAGTGGCAAATGCCATGTTGGCCAATCCCTGTAATTAGGCCTGTTACCAAAAAATATCTAACGGGACGATAAGCAAGAGAGAATTTATTCATGAATAAAGCTGTATGGATACCAAAACACCCGCAACAAACAAAAATGTGGCAATTTATGAATTTTGCAGCACAACAGCATTGTCAAGTTTTTGAAAACTATAATGATTTACACTCCTGGTCCGTAAAACATCCTGATTCATTCTGGCAAACCTTATGTGATTTTTTTAATTTAAAATTTGATACTCCTGCCCATCAGGTTTTAAATTACTATCATGACATGTTAGATGCGCGCTGGTTTTCAGGAGCCCGGTTTAATTTTGCAGAAAAACTGCTCAGCAGAAGAGACAGCCACCCTGCTTTGATCAGCGTAAACGAGAATAATTCTCGCGAAGTTTTGACTTATGCCGAACTGTATCAAGCAGTAGCTGAATGCGCTGCCGGTCTGGAAGCTTGCGGGGTTCATACCGGGGTGCGCGTTGCAGCTCTGATGCCTAATACGGCATACACTGTAATTGCTATGCTTGCTACAACCTCATTAGGGGCGATATGGTCTTCTTGCTCACCAGATTTTGGGGCTCAAGCCGCAACTGATCGCTTGGGACAGATTGAACCGCACGTACTTTTTATTTGTGACGGTCATCAATATCAGGGAAAAAAACACTCGGGGGCCGAAAAAATTGCTGAACTAAGTAGCGCCCTTACCTCTTTGCAGCAAATAGTGATCTGTCCTAACATTGATGAACCAGTTGATTGTACCAAATTGCCCAATGCAGTCTATTGGTCGGATTTTATAAGACCTTCGGCAAAGTTTGAGTTTAATTCATTACCCTTTAATCATCCGATTTATATTCTATTTTCATCGGGTACCACAGGCAAGCCAAAATGCATTACCCATGGGGCTGGAGGTACTTTAATTCAGCATATAAAGGAGCTTGGGCTTCATACAGATTTGGGTGCTGACGATAAATTATTTTTTTACACGACATGTGGCTGGATGATGTGGAATT
>JAUXYG010000023.1 GCA_030694525.1 Legionella sp.
ATCGCTATTGAGTAAGAGGATAATTTATTACTTTTGTCACCTGGATTTCTCATTAGGATGCTTTCATGGCCGAGTGATCGCAGTATAATATTGATTAAACAGGTAGCTGTTCGACCATTAGCATTAAAGAAAGGATGAATATCAGTCAATTCAAAAAAAGCCATTCTACATAATTCGGCAACTTGATTCAGATCATTTTTATCACATAGTTTCCACCCAGCCTCCAATTTAACCGCAAAAGCACTCATCTTCTCTGGTATTTGAGATGGAGGGCAGCAAATCTTCATCACTTTATCCACTATTGCCATTTCATCTTGAGTTAATTTTTTTTGATGATACGCATTACAGAGTTTAGTTGTAGCAACTAATGCCGGGTGAAGAGATGAAGCTCTGTATGGGTCAATAAAGGGTCTTTGATCATCGGGAATAGTAATGTCATCTCGATTTTTGGTTTCATATAAAATTTGGAGAAAATGCTCAGCAATTTTAATCTCCAGACCGTATTCTTCCGCTATACTGTACACTTTTTCTTTAGAGTTTATCCCTAAAAAATGATGCTGAATTGTAACTCCGATAATTGGATTATGATGCCATCGAATCACCTGCTGCATCGTATAATTACCAGATAGATTGATATTATTAGTATCTTCAGAAAGAGCTAATGATATCCTTTGGTGTATTTCTTTAATCCAGTTAAGAATCTGGGAGGTGGTAATGCTCTCAATCCCGTGTTCACGAATGCTTTTTAAAATAGTTCCTGAGCATAAAATATGCGTTAAACATGTCTTCATGTTGATTGATACCATGACTTAAATGCTCTACCTGATATTGATCCGAGTTATAAGATGGATTAATCGATTTTATAGAGGCTTCTGGTTCAAAACCATATATTAATGCTGAATTGAATTCAGTGATTTTTGACAAATTATAGTGGTATAAAGTGCGAAATTTAGTCAAATGGAAGCCTTTATTCAAATTACATATAGCTTATGCTCAAACTTATGGCAACCTATGCTAAAAGTCAACCACTTTGATGATTTTGTTTGCATACAATTATATTTTTTTACAACATATTAATTTTCAAAGAAATGAACTGATTAAATCATTCAGTTACTCATAAAAAGAACCATGGTTCGCTTTTTATTAGGAAAAGGGTTTAGCTCAAGAAAGGCGCTGGATTAATAATTACAGACAACACGAGACAAATTATAATTTTTGCATCCATTTAAAAAGGTAACTCCCTTACCTTAATTAGAGGACAATTCTGCTTTTGACATTACATATTTTTTAAGGGACTATCTGCATAGCAGAATGACAATTATTGATAAATAATATAATGCCATTATCCGAAGCAAAGTCTTTAGGAGTGTATTGTGAGTCATCAGTAATATCTACAGAAGCACCCGCTTCTATAAGTATTTTAATTATTTGTAGATCACCCAGTTGTACTGCTTTATGCAACGCTGTCTGGCCATTCTTATCCTGAAGATCCAAAGACGCACCCACCTTTATCAAAGCGCGCGCGCAATCAAAATTTTTATTAACAGTAGCCCACTGCAGAGCTGAACGACCAAAAGTGGGGTCTGCTTTATCCAGATCATTTTGAGACATCGATTTAATCAGTACTTTAAGTTCAAATAGACGCCCCCAAGTCGCTGCCCTCCTTAGAGCTTGAGCATGAGTTGGACTGCCTAATTCACCTGATTTACGCAATGAAACACAGACATGAGCCAATTGTACTTGATCATTTGTTTTACGGGGCTCACCAAGAAAGCTAAGAAGTCTGGGAGCTATTTTACCACTTGCTTTATCGATTATTTCTTGATTTGTGTTTATTAATCTTGAACTTATAGAATCTAATTTTAACAAAGTATCAGCGCGTTCGATATCCATCCTACTGAGTGGTTTGTCAGCAAAAAGCAATTCAGACAATTCAATAATCATCTGAGGCATTGCTCCAAATAGGGAATTATCATTAGAAACCGCTGACTTTACTGCAATTAAATAACTAGCCACAAAATTATTATTAATATCTATATACTGATAAAAAGGTAACTTTTTATCCCGTATCGCTTCCAAAGTACTTATGACACCCGTTGACAAAACCAGGGTACTGTTCGCTTGCGCAACCGTTTGACGCATCACACCTTTCGGTAAGGACTGATGATATTCAATATTGGGTAGAGACTTGGAGGGAAATAATGTCGTATCATGATTATAGGCATCCTGAATTTCATATTGTTTGTTCATAAAATTTCCCACCAGGATGTATTTGTCTTGAACACTTAACTTCATGTATTGTGCGATTAGCTTATAATCTTTATACGGATTATCTTGTGCAAGGTACATAAATCCATAGTTATCGGTGGGAATCTGGGCCAGATCTGAACTTGATAATGAAGGTAACTCTCCTGCTTTGGTAATCGAGGGTAATCCTAACCGCTCTGATCCAAAACCAGCACTCGCAATCAATATATCATCATCGTCAAAGGAATCATAAAGTTTTGGTTGATCATTCTTCACTTGCATACGATAAAGAGATTGAATAAACAAATCAGCATAGGCCTGCTTGTTTAAATTCCCCACAAATAAAAATTTACTATCCGGAGAAAGAACTCGTTTGACAATATCTGTTGAAGCATGTTTACAACGGTTGGCATCGATAAAAGCTACGACCTTATTGTCCACTGCATTAAATGTCTCCAGGGACGACAGCCCAATACTAGTCCCTTCTACTGAGACACGATCTTCAACAGGAGCTCCATACAAACTTATAAATCGTGCTACTCCATCAAGTGTACTTACTAAAAATACATCAATATCATTTATTTTCTGATTGGCAAGCTCGTTGACGATATCTTTTGCCAGATCCCCTGCAAAAGCAAAATCCCCTTTTGCAGTAGAATTTTGACAGTTAGCATGAATAAGAATTACTTTACCCATATTTCACCATTATTTGTTGAATTAATGAGCAAATAATAAAATATGAATATTAACGAAATATTAACAAAATGTATTTTTTATTTAATTTCAGATTAAAATAAAACTATATAACCAATAAAATTATCTAGAATAGGAAACAAATATTTAAATATTCGAATTTTTTGCAAGTAAACGGCTTCTTATTGAGTGAGATAAGGAGGTTCACTTAATTTTGTCTGGTAAGAAGTCACTCACCACCATTTTTAATACATAATTTCACATATAATGCACAACACGAATGAATTGTCTATAATTTGAGCAGGACTATCTCTATCAGGCAATCTATGAAATATCGCATTAAAACTTTTGATAGAATCACAAACGAGAAGTTACCCTTTGAATCCATTCAAGCAGTGATTAAAAAACTACCTCGATTACAAAAGATTGAGCTTGAACTTGAAAGCTGCGCTCATTTGAAGACAGAAGATGTAATTCGCCTCATAACAACAGATTTTAAACAAATAACCGATTTGAGTATGGAATCTCTGTTAGAGGGCAGAGATGCAAAAGATGCAATCAAAATAATTAAATCGCTACCAAAGCATGTTACTACGCTTCGATTAGATAATGTTTTCACTGTGATTTCACCTGAGCTCAGTACTGCAGAAAAAATTGAATTTATTGAAGCTATCTCTGACAAAGTTACCGATATCAGTTTTATGCGGAATGATTTAGGCACTTTAGATTCCAACGAAATTATCGATATTATTAATGCATTTTCTCCTAACGTGACGCGTCTCGATTTAAAAGAAAATAACTTTCATGCACTTTCAAAAGATGAGTACTTGTCAGTACTCGACGCCTTTTCACCTAATATAAAACATCTTGGGCTTAGTTTTAATGTAGGAGCAGAGGATGATCAAGAGGGATTTGATAATAACGAATTGATTGAGTTGTTACAGAATTTGCCTCCGAAAGTAGATTCTCTTAATGTGTATATCGAAGAATTCATGCTTTGCGAGAATATATATGCTTTAATTGATGTCATGAAGGCGATACCCCCTGAAGTTACTCACTTTAAATTGAGTAACGATTTTTCCGGTACTAAGCTCCCTGCTAATTTACCACCGGCCGCGGTAATTAACGCTGTTCCCCCTTCTGTCAATTTACTGGATCTAAGTCATTTTAATTGGGAGAGTTTAGATTCAATGATATCGGCTTTAGAATATGCTATTCCTACCCATATTTCTCGCCTTATTCTTGATGACTCCCAGTTAAATACCGTGGGATTCGACGATCTTATTTATGCTCTTGATGGCATAGCTGATACAGTGACCTATATCAGTTTAAAAAATAATAATTTATTCCTAGGAAAAACCAAAACGGAACGAGAAAAATTACTGAAAAAGATGTTTGCCAACCACCCTGCTGAGCGTCTGGATATTGATGAAAATGGAGAGAACCACATAATACGAGCTGCCCCATCCATAAAACATCTGATTAAAGAGGGTATGGTTTCAGAAGACGTGGGAAATCATATTGCCACATTTTTAGGAGCCAATACGAATACCTTTTTTAATCGATTTCGTGATAAACCTAAAGATAGTGCTACAGCAAATAAAGACTCCAGTCTGGGGAAAGGTATGGAAGATAATCCGAATATAGAAAAAACCCCGAAACCAGGACCTTGAGAATACCGTGCGCAGAATCCGATAAAATGAATTTCCTGAAATATATCGAAAAGACAATTACAGCACAATGGGCAACTCTTACTCACTCACTTAAGTATCTGATATGCTTGCCTGTCAAGAAGGTATTCACAGAGTTATCCACAGAATTTGTGGATAATAAATTAAGCGAAAATTGTGTTGTAATACAGTATAAACCATATCCAGTATGGATTTATAAATGGTAAATGGGAGCTTGGATGAATCAGGTATAAAAAACTCAAAAAATTTATCCACAGGCTGGAATAAGAGTATTTTTAATTGCGGATGACTATATTAACAAAATTAAAATAAAAAAACAGCCTTTATGGCATTATTTTTGCAATGAAGCGAATACATAGGTTGCCCACAGTTAATGGCAACCTATACAATGAAATGTGGGCAAACTGAGCTTTTATTTAGCGAGTTACCACAACATCTGCAGTAGTTTGAGCGGTCCCGGGGATGATGTTAACTATACCATTACCACCTTTTAACACTGCTTGTCTTTTTAATTCCAAAATAACCGCGTTAGGATTGGCTTTAGTGCCATTTTGATTGGTATTTAAAGCAGTTACATGTCCTATAATTTTAGAATACCTTGGTAAATCAGCCCGAGTCTTAAATACCACAACTTGAGTCACATGATCCATTCTGTGTGGGGGTACGGGCGCGCTATTTAGAGCAGCCTCATCCATGACTGCATTATTGACACCATTTGAATTACAGGCGGTCAAGGATATAGAAGCAGCAATTACAGACCCGATAAAAATATTTTTCATTGTCATAACATTCTCCACTTGATAAAAATCCATTGTATCACTAATTGTGACATCATTGTCAAATTAAAATTGTCTATTTAAATAAAATATTCGTAACAGGATTTTTGACGAGCACATGCCTTAATTGTTTAATAAAAGGATAGTTACCTAATTTGGGCCTTAGTGGATTGAATTAAATATTCATGACATGATGAAATAAAATAATTGCAGAGAGACTTGAATGGATTTCATTTCCCAGGCAGCTTTGGGCGCTGCTTGTTCCCAGGCACTCCTGGGAAAATACAATAAACATATTCCCTGGGTTGCGGGTGCTTTAGCCGGAATGGCCGCTGATCTTGATGTTTTATTGAAGTTTACCAAGGAACACATGAGTTATGAATTATGGCATCGCAGCGTCACTCATTCTTTTATTTTTATTCCTGTAGGTGCGTTAATTGTTACTTTATTTCTCATGTGTTTCCCTTATTACAGAACCCATTGGAAATTAGTTTTTGGAGCATGTCTTATAGGATATGCGACCCATGGTATTTTAGACGCCTGCACTTCATTTGGAACTCTTTTATTTTGGCCGTGGAGTATGCAAAGAGTGAGTTGGGATATTATCTCCATTATTGACCCCTTATTCACTGTTCCTTTAATACTGGGAACAATCTGGTCCGTTATTTTTCAGGAGCGTAAAGGTGCGTTTATTGGATTATTCGTTGGGGGATTAGTATTAATATTGAATACCCTACAACATCATCGGGCATTAACCAGTGTTACCCAGTACGCGCAAGCGAATCAACTCAGCTTAAAGAGGATTAGAGCTATTCCTGCTTTGGCCAGTTCAACCAAGTGGCGAATAATTGCCGAGATGGGAGAATGTTTTTTAATGGCAGACGCAATAATTCCTTTGGTAGGTAAAAGTAAGTTAATTCCCATCAGGCAAGTGCCCGTATTTTATGGAAAAGCAACGGAATCCTTTAATCTAACTGAAGGCCAACAGCGAGATTTGGCTATTTACACGTGGTTTACTGATGACTATTTAATTATCGCAAACACGGAACCCTTAGTCCTGATTGACGGCCGGTACACTTGGGGAGTAGACCCGATCATTGCATTATGGGGAATTCAATTAATGCCTGAGCAACCACAAATGATTAAAGTGCGACGTGTTATACTCAAGGAGCAATGCAATTAAATTTGTTATTTCCTTTGGCAGAAAGCCTAAAAGAAGAGGTCTATGTATCACCATTTTCTATCCAAACAGTTTCTCCTTTTTTTAATGACTGGCGGAACTTCTGTACTGGTTAATTTCGCGAGCCGAATTTTATATAACTATAAATTTGATTTTTCAACGTCAATTATTTTGGCTTATATTACCGGAATGGTTACCGCCTACATACTCGGAAAATGTTTTGTTTTCAAACACAGCCAGCAGACATTTTCCCGATCTCTGATTTACTTTGTTTTAGTTAATTTGATTGGTCTGTTACAAACCTGGGGCATAAGCCTGCTTCTGGCTTATTATATTTTGCCCAGAGAAAATAGTGTTGATTACCCTCTAGCTATCGCTCACGCTATTGGGTTAATTTTTCCTGTGTTTACTACATTCCTCGGCCATAAGTATTTCACCTTTCGCTCCTGATCCTTTTATGCTTTAATCAAACTCATAATCCCTGCAAGGGCTTGAACACAAAAGTCTAATTGCTCTTTTTCATGCAAGGCAGTGATGAAAAACCTGATTCGTGCCTGATCTTCCGTAACTCCAGGAGCAATAATCGGAGGTGCATAAATTCCCTGACCAAATAATTGATACGATGCTTCAATTGTTCTTTGCGACTCTTTAATGATTACAGGGACAATTGGTGTATTGTTGGAAGTACCGGTGTCCAAACCAAGGGATTTTAACTGGGCTAAAAAATAATCAGCATTATCCTGCATCCGTTGAATGGGTTCGGGTGTTTCTTTTATGCTCTTTAGTGCATAAAGTGAAGCAGCTGAATTAGCTGGTGTAATTCCCGCAGAGAAAACGAAGCCGGGTACGGAATATTTCATATACTGAATCAATTCCCTGCTAGCACATACGAATCCCCCGCAACTGGCGAATGCTTTACTTAGCGTTCCAATAATCATATCAATATCATCAGGAGATTGTTTGAAATACTCGATAACTCCATGTCCGGTTTTACCAATAACCCCTAATGAATGCGCTTCGTCAACAATCAAAAAACACCCATATTTTTTCTTGAGGGATATTATTTTATCAATGGGGGCTATGTCACCATCCATGCTAAATATCCCCTCAGTTATAATCAAAATCTTGTCAAATTTATTAGAAAGATGGGCAAGTTTTGCTTCTAATGAATCCACATCATTATGCTTGAATGTGTGTAATTGTGCTCCTGAAAAATGGGCACCAAATAAGCTACTGTTATGCGCCAGCTCATCATAGACAATGGCATCACCCTGTCCGAACAGGTGAGTAATCGTGCTTACGACTGTTTGATATCCTGCGGTGAAGACTATCGCCTCGGGGTATCCAACAAATGCCGCCAATTCTTCCTCCAGCTGTTCCGTCAAAACCCGGTTACCCGCGACCAGTCGACTTGCAGATACGGAACTTCCATAGCGATCAACATTTTCCTTTATAAATTCCTTAATCCCAGGAGAATCGCTTAAACCCAAATAATTGTATGAAGCAAAGTTTATGTATGACTTGCCATCAAGTAAAATAGTACTGTTTGCCGGCCCTTCAAAAGCACGCATAAATAATTGATCATAGTTTCTTTCTACCAATTGCGCGTGCCGCTCCAACAAATTTTTAACTTTGGGTAATTGTTCCAGTTGGGTGATTCTTTTCTGTGTTTGGATTAAGTGGGCTATTTCAAGAGATAATTGGTGAATGGTCTGATTTTTTTCAACGACAAGATCATTAACCTCAAAATCCACGCCCAATTTTTGCTTTAGTGAAGTGAGTAGTTTCACATACATTATTGAATCAAGACCCAGATCCTCCATAATGGTATTCGATTTGCATTTAAGAATTTGGGAGAAATTTTCATTAAGTAATTCGATAAAACAGTTCTCTATAAGCGGAGCTATTTTTTCGGGATTATCCCCAGGATTTATTCGTTGATTTTGAAGACAGGACTCCTCTTTAACTCCCGGCACTTCATTAAGTTGATTCACATAGCAAAAAAGGACTGGCTCAGGATTGTCTGTGATTAAATTTATTGTTTGTCGTCTTTGTAACTTGCCACTGGTTGTTTTCAAAATAGTGTGGGGTTTAAGCAAATATATTTTATTGGCCGAAATTCCAAAATGTTTATTTACGGCAAATAGAATCTGGCGTGTCAGTTCTGAGTAATTATCTTTTCCAGGCTTTACTTCCACTGCAATGACTAATTCGCTAAGTCCTGCGTCACTGGACTCATAAGCAATTGAATAACCTGAACGAAGGTCTAGACTACAGGTATCCACAACCGATTCGATTTCATGAGCAAAATAATTACAACCACCAATTATAATCAAGTCATTTATCCGACCCGTTATAAACAGCTCCCCTTCAGAGATAAAACCTAAATCCCCACTGTGGTAATAACGACTGCCATCTTTACCTGTTTTAAAAACCGAATTTGTTTTTTCTGCATCGTTCCAATAACCCGATGACACACTACTCCCATTAATCAGTATTTCTCCAACCCTGTTCTCTTCTAAAAAATCACCCGTTTCAGTGGACATGATTTTTACATTAAGGAGAGGTTTGCCACAATCAACAACAGAGACATTGTTAGTTGATGAATCAAAATTGATATGGCCTTTACTCAAATCACCGCGGTTAACGGTAACCACTTTCAAGTTATCGTCACAATGGGTACTGCTTACGATTAGAGTGCTTTCTGCATTCCCGTAACAAGGAATTAGTGCGTTTGATTTAAACCCGGAAGATTTAAATTTATTAGCAAACTCAATCATTGTTTGGGCATTAATCGGTTCTGCTCCGCAAAAGGCTATATCCCAGGACGATAAATCAAGATTTGCTAAAAGCTCATCAGTCATTCTGCGATTACAAAGATTATAAGCAAAATTAGGTCCCCCACTGATAGTAGCTCTATATTTAGACACTGATTCAAGCCAAATATTCGGGTTTTTAATAAAATTAAAGGGACTCGTAAGAATTACAGGGAACCCATGATAAAGAGGGACCAGTATTCCACCGATTAAGCCCATGTCATGGTATGGAGGCAACCAAATAAACCCTTTTGATTCATCATGGATATTAAAGGCTTCCCGAATCAGATGTAAATTATCCGCAATATTTTCGTGACTGATTACCACACCCTTTGGGTTAGCTGTAGTACCCGAGGTATATTGTATAAACGCATTACCCTTTATCTGATTCAGATCAAATTGAGCCTG